>JAAYCF010000029.1 GCA_012744415.1 Thermotogaceae bacterium | reverse complement strand
GAATTAGAGAGGATCTATGGGAAAACAGCTATAAAGACAGTCAGACGCTGTATTTAGCAGGCGGGTGTTTCTGGGGAGTAGAAGGATATTTTAAAAGAGTCCCCGGAGTATTGAATACGCAAACGGGGTACGCGAACGGATTGAAAAAGAATCCAACCTATCACGAGGTGATAAACAACTCCGGTCATGCGGAAACGGTCAAAATCGAATATGATGAGAACGTGGTGCGTCTGGAGGAGTTGATTCTCCACTTCTTAAGGACCATTGACCCGTTTTCGATGAATCGCCAGGGAAACGACGTCGGGTTGCAATACCGATCCGGAGTCTTCTTTACGGATGAGGCGCAACTTCGGAGAGTCGTTGCCGTGATCGAACAATTCGAAATGCAGCAGGGAAGAAAGACCGCGATCGAAGTCAGACCTTTGGAGGGATTTTTTGATGCGGAAGAATACCATCAGGACTACCTGGACAAAAATCCTTACGGTTACTGCCACATCTCCCTTAACACGGCCGCTGAGCCGCTGATCGCCTACGAAATCCGAAAGGACACATCGACGGAAGCCTTAAGGCAAAGAATCGGGGACCTGTCTTTTAACGTAACGCAGAAATCTACCACCGAGCGGGCTTTCTCCAGTCCCTACGATAACTTCTACGAAAGAGGGATCTATGTGGACATCGTGGGAGGGGAACCGCTATTCTCTTCCGACGCCAAGTACAAATCCGGAAGCGGGTGGCCCAGTTTTACCCGTCCGATATCGGCAGACGCCGTGGAATACGTCGGAGACGAAGGTTACGGGATGCGAAGGATCGAAGTGCGGAGTCGACGCAGCCAATCGCATCTGGGTCACGTATTTGACGACGGCCCCCGCGAAAGTGGCGGGCTTCGTTATTGCATCAACGGCGCCGCTCTGCGTTTCATCCCGTACGATGATATGGAAAAAGAAGGGTACGGCGCTTTTAAAATCCTAGTGAAATAGCGCGAACACAAGGCTCTCTGACAAATCGGGGCCAAAAAAAGCGTGCGATTCCATCCGTACGCTTTTTTTTTGATGAAGAGCCATATGAAATTATTATGTCTTTTTATGAGGTATAATATGAAATAATATATACTGGTTAAAGAATAAAATCGGAGGTGTTAGGATGGATATCTTAGAACTGTTCAATATGCTAACCAATGACAAGACGGTGGATAACTTGGCCAGCACCGTTGGCGCCAACAAAACGCAGACAAAGAAGCTGGTGAGTTTGGCGATGCCGACGATGATGAAGGCGATGGACCGAAATACTGGGCTGTCGACCGGCGCCGACGGGTTGATGAAAGCGTTGAAAAAACACCAGGACGATGATGTCGTTCGAATGGTTAAAGACTTTAAATCTGTCGATACAAACGACGGTTCCAAAATTGTCAACCATATCTTCTCTGATAAAACCCAGCGGGTTGAAAAGAATCTGGCAAAACAAACAGCGCTGCAAACGGATCAGGTCTCGAACGTACTCAGCCAGTTGGCTCCTATCCTTCTCGGAGCCTTGGGAAATCAACAGAAAGAACAAGGGGTAGAGGCCTCTAATCTTTCGAATTTCTTGAACGGCACGATGGAAAAAACCGGTCAGAGCGGTATGATGAGCATGGTTGAGTCTCTGTTGGACAAAGAAAAAGATGGTAGCATCTGGGATGATATCCTTCGCTTGATCACAGGTTTCTTCAAAAAGAAATAATCCGCGAGCCAAGGCCGAACGAAATGCGCGGTGAGGGGAATTCCACGACCTTCTGACCCTTCATCTCAGGCTAAACGAGCAAGTTAAATCGCAGATCGATGGTTCTTTTCTGGATGGCTGCGTTATGAAGCAGCCATATTTTTTGGGTGTCTTTTTTGGTATACTTTCAGCAGTTTTCGCTTTTCGAGGCTTTCGGTTATGGTCATTACGCCATTGATCGTTTTTAGATTCTGGCAGCGTAGTCGCATTCGCGAAAATTCCGTTTAAAATCTACCCCGACAATGGCGATACGGTAATTGTAATAGCAAAAAGCGTAACCCAGGATTATATGCCGATAAGAAGAGGTGAACACGTGTATCCAGAAAAAACAGTCGATGCCCTGGTGGTCGGGGCCGGTATGGCGGGCCTAACGAGCGCGGCCTATCTAAGCAAATACGGTTATCAAGTTCTGCTCTGCGAAAAGCGCCCGGTGGTGGGCGGCCTGGTGGGGACGTTCTTTCACCAGGGATACGGTTTTGATTCGGGTATTCGCGCCTTTGAGAACTCCGGCATTATTCTACCGATGCTCAGGGAGTTGGGTATTCCGATCGATTATGAGAAAAGCGTCGTGACGATCGGCATTGAAGACGCGAGGATACGCTACGATCGTGAAGAAGGACTATACGCCTATCAGGCGATGCTTGGCGAAAAATTCCCGGAAAACGCCGCAGAAATCGCACGGATCATCCACGAAATCGAGAAAGTGATCGGATACATGCAGGTCATCTACGGTATCGACAATCCTCTCTTCGTCGATTACAAAAACAATCGCCAATACGTCTTCAAAACCTTGCTTCCGTGGTTGCTGAAGTATACGGTAAACATTCGAAAAGCCGGGAGGTTGACCCTGCCCGTCAACACCTATCTCTCGTCAATTACTTCCAACCGTTCTTTAATTGACGTGATAACGCAGCATTTTTTCAAGGATACGCCAACCTTTTTCGCCCTCAGTTACTTCGGGCTCTACTTAGACTATTTCTACCCAAAAGGCGGTACGGGGGCGCTGGCGGAAAAAATGGCGGCTTATATACGGGATCACGGAGGGGAGATATGCACAGAATGTCCCATTACCCGTATTGATCCGGATAAAAAAGTCGTTCGCGCCCAAGATGGGCGATCTTTCCGCTATCGTCAACTGATCTGGGCTTCGGATATGCGTATGTTGTACGCTCAACTCGATCTTTCCGGTTTTGAAGAGGATCAAAGACGATCGAAGATCGAAACCCAAAAGCAAGCGACGATGGAAGGACGCGGTTCTGATTCGATCTTGTCGCTCTACCTTGGAGTGGGATTAAACAAATCCGTATTCGAGAAGCATTTCTCGGCGCACGGGTTTTACACGCCCCGAAAAATCGGGCTTTCTCTATCGATGAAAGAGGGGTGGGAAAACGCGGTATCGCGCTGCGAAACAACAAAAGAGAAGAAATCCGTTTTAGAATCGTGGATCTCGGATTACCTTCAGGCGACGACCTACGAGCTCTCTTTGCCCGTTTTATCCGATTCCTCTATGGCACCGGAGGGTAAGACCGGCCTCATCGTCAGCACCCTGATGGATTATGGCCTTGTTAAAACCGTATCCGAACAAGGTTGGTACGATGAATTTAAGAAGCTGGTCGAACGCCAAATCGTTCAGATACTTGACCAAACGTGTTTTCCCGGTATTCGGCAGCATATCGAATGCGCGACCTGTTCCACACCGTTGAGCCTTGAGAGCATAACGGGCAATACCGAAGGGGCTATCACAGGATGGTCCTTTGCCTCGGCTAAAATGCCGGCCGTGAATAAGTTTACTCAGATCGCCCATGCGATCGATACGCCGATTCCGGATGTCTGTCAAGCAGGGCAGTGGACGTTCAGTCCATCAGGGCTTCCCGTTTCCATCTTAACGGGAAAGGTCGCGGCAGACGCGGTGAACGCCCAGCTGAGAAAACGCTCTCGATAAACGGCGAGAAGCGGTTGCGATGCGAGTAATATATGATGCTCGCCCTTGAGAGGGGTTTATGCAGATCATATTCTTAAACGAATGGCTGACTATCTTTTTATGTTTCGTTCTTTGGGCCGTCTTGCCCACCCTTCTCACATTCCTATGTATGAACCTGCCTGATCGGTATTTTTCCCCTAACCGCTTCTTCTTCCGATCCCATCGATGGGAAAACGGAGGAGAAGCTTACAACCGGTTATTCCGTGTGAAACGGTGGAAGCATCTCCTTCCTGACGGCGCCGCTGTGGTAAAAGGGGGCTATAAAAAGAAACGGCTCACTGATTTTTCTGAAAGCAACCTTCGGAAGTTTTTAGTGGAATCGTGCCGGGCCGAGATGCTACACTTCCTCTTGATCGCGTTATTCTGGGTCTTCGGTTTCTTCGTCCCTCCAAACGCCCTCTTTATGATGTTCTTATATGCCTTGGCAACAAATTTTCCGTGCGTCATCGTTCAACGGTATAATCGCCCCCGGATTATCGCCCTGCTCGCCAAAAAGGAAACCCAAAAAAGCGCCTGATCGCGCTTTCTACGAAAATAACCCTTCTCTTTCTTTGATTGATCACCGACGAAATACGCCCTCTCAATAAACGGCAAAACTTTCTATAGACCGGATTTCACGCGTTTTTCTGTTCGGACTGTTGGGAAAAAGTCTTGCATCCGCAAGATGTTACCCAATCGTTCGTTATAATTGAGAATTATTTCACGATACAATTTGACAAAATCGATATTTGGGTATAGAATACTCGTGAAAATTATAACGTTAAAAATTTCACGATATGAGATGATTCGATGATGATCAAAGTCTGTATGGGGAGTTCCTGCTATTTGAAAGGGTCCTATGAAGTAGTTGAAAAACTTAAGGGATTACAAGAGCAAGGAGAAGATTTCGAATTGTCCGGATGCCTTTGTTTCGGGAAATGCACACAAGGTATTTGCGTCGAGGTAGACGGAGAGATCGTGGAAGGTGTGACGGGACGTAATATTCAGCCGATCTTGGATCGAATAAGGAGTCGTTCCGTATGAGGGAGATCATCCTCTCGAATGAAGCGAACTGCGAACATTGCTATAAATGTCTGCGGAATTGTTACGTCAAATCAATCAGCTTTAATCAAGGGAAGTCCGAAGTGATCTCCGATGCCTGTATTTATTGCGGCAAGTGCATTACGATTTGCCCTCAAAAAGCGCGCGATTACGTACGAGATTACCCCTTGCTCAAAGACTATATTGGACACCCTTTCCTTGTTTCGATGGCTCCGTCTTTCTACGCCCACTTTGATTATCCGTTGAAAGTTATTGCCATGCTCAAAACGCTCGGAGCCGTCGCCGTGCAGGAAACAGCCGTGGGAGCCGATATCGTCTCATACGCATACACCCAGTATCTGAAAAAGCGCGGAAAACCGGTTATCAGTACCGCATGCCCCGTGATTGTGGACTTAGCCGAAAAGTATTACCCGCAAGCAAATGACTTTATGGCCCCCTTCGTATCTCCCATGGTAGCTCATTCTCTCTTTCTGCGAAACCATTTTGGAACGCTTCCTGCGTTTTTTATCGGTCCATGCATTGCAAAAAAAAGAGAGGGCGAACAGCACTACGACTTAATACTAACCTTCGAAGAGATCGACCAGTTCATATCTGAGGAAAAGATTGACCTTTCGCTATTTGAAGACGCTTTTCCTACCCCGCCTTATCCGGGGCGGGGGCGGTTTTACCCGGTGAGCGGAGGGATCAACGCCACGATCGATGGCCATTGGAATCGCTACGTTGTCATTGAGGGAATCGATAATGTTGTTAAATTGTTTAAAAGCCTTAACGAGGTAGAGGAACCCTATTTTTTTGAAACGGCCGCCTGCGCCAACGGGTGCATCGACGGAACGGGCATCCGGAAAGATATTTCTTTCATCGAGAAACGATCGCGGGTTCTCCGCTACAATCAACTGCTGGCAGAGGTAAAAGGCGCGAGGATCGACCCCGCGCATCTGAAACTGGATTTTTCCCGTTCTTTCATTTCCCGAAAGAAGCCGCTGAGTGTTAGCGAAGAGGAAATCCAAAAGGTGTTGTTGTCGATCGGGAAGAAAGACCCCAAAGAAGAACTGAATTGCAGCGCTTGCGGTTACAATACTTGCCGTGAGAAAGCGGCGGCGGTCGTTATCGGGAAAGCCGAGCGAGAAATGTGTGTGACTTACATGATCGAAAAGATAACTTCCGCGAGCAACTTGGTCGCCGAAGAAACACCAAACGTTGTCGTGATTTACAAGAACAACAAAGTGATCTTTCTCAATAAAGCCGCGAAAACATTCTTCGATTCCATCCGCAAAACTGAGCAAGAGATTCTAACAATGGTTAGAACTTTCGAAGCGAGCGAAAAAACAATCGTCGAACTCGAAAGAATCAACCGCGTGTTTTTCGTAAAAACCTTCGACTTGCCGGACAATAACGGGAAGGTTCTCATTTTGACAGACTTGACGAAAGAGAGACAGCAAGAAGAACGGTTACGCCAATTAAAGCACGAAACCTTCAGTAAGATTGATGTGGTTTTAGATAAACAAATGCGCCTGGCGCAAGAAATAGCCGGTTTGTTAGGAGAATCGATCGCGGAAACCAAGAGTCATTTCGTGGAATTCAAACGGTTTATGGAGGATGACGATGATAACCTGTGAAGTATCTTATGCCTCTAAAAACAAAGAAGGGGAGTCGATTTGCGGAGACACTATCCGCATCCGGCGCGATGCCCAAAGGGAAGCGGTCAGCGTATCGGATGGACTGGGCAGCGGCGTAAAAGCCAGCATTCTCTCTACGTTAACCGCTTCTATGGCTTCGACCATGGTTTTCAACCATGTCCCCTTAAACGAAGTGGTCTCTTCAATTTTGTCAACACTCCCTGTCTGCAAGGTAAGAGG
>JAAYCF010000285.1 GCA_012744415.1 Thermotogaceae bacterium | reverse complement strand
GATTAGAAGACCCGGTTCTCGCGCACATGCTTCGAACGCTTTTTTTCTATATGAAGAAGAAAGTCTTCGTGGAAGCGCGGTACGATCTGCGCCATCACCTGTGGGAAGATGTGGGGATCACGATCGGTTGTGAAATAAAAAGATCCTATGACCGGACGCGAATACAGCGGTACGGTTCGGCTTTCATTCCGATGGATGACGCTCTCGTGATGGTGGCTTTGGATTTTTCAAGAGTATATGTCGGATGCGACCTCGCTTGTAATCCAATCGAGGAAGGGTTTGAACCGGGACTCTTCAGGGAGTTTTTATGGGGATTGGCGAGAAATGCCGGTTTGACGGTACATGTGAAACAGCTTTCGGGAACCAATCCGCATCACATTCTCGAAGCGGGGTTCAAAGCCTTGGGTACAGCTATGCGTATCGCTTTGGAACCCTCCGAAGAGATGGTAACAACGAAAGGGGTGGTGTAGTGGGAAACGTAGCGGTAATAGATCTGGGAGTAGCAAATGTCTACAACGTCGTCAAGGCCTTGGACGGGTATGTCGTCAGTTCGCCTCGCCAACTACGGGAAGCCGAGAAAATCGTGATCCCGGGAGTTGGAAACTTCTCCGCGATCGCCGAACGCTTAGATGACTTTAGAGAGATCCTGGTTGCGAAAATCCAAGAATCCACTCCGATCCTCGGCATCTGTCTCGGTTTCCAAATCCTTTTCGAATCAAGCGAAGAGGACATTGACTTATCAAAGAACCGAGGTCTCGGGGTTATCAAAGGCCGGGTTAAGCGGTTTAGAAAGATCAGGGTCCCTCATATGGGCTGGAATCAAATTGAATTGACCGGAGAATCTCCGTTGTTTACAGGGATAAAGACAGGAGATTACTTCTATTTTGTTCACTCCTATTACGCCGAATTGGAAGAGGAAGGGGTAGTGACCGCCGTTACCGACTACGGGCAAAAAGGAAAAGGCGGCTTTTACCGGTTTGCCTCCGCGGTGGGGACCGGAAGCGTCTACGGGGTTCAGTTCCACCCCGAAAAATCCGGAAATATCGGAAAAAGACTTTTGGATAATTTTAGACGGATTGAGGGGAGAGGACAATGACCCTGTACCCTGCCATCGATTTGATGGGCGGACAAGCGGTTCGGCTGTATCAAGGGGATAAAAACCGGGCTACGGTTTACGGCGACCCGGTAAGAGTCGCGCTCTCTTACCGAATGTATACCGAAAGGCTGCATATCGTCGATCTGGATGGAGCTTTCTGCGGAAAACCCGTCAATCTCAAAACCGTAGCGAAGATTATTTCGAAAACCGGAATGCGCGTTCAGTTAGGAGGCGGTTTACGGGACTACGAAAGTGTGAAAGCGGCCTACTCTTCTGGAGTGGCTCATGTGATCGTTGGTACCAAAGCCTTCGACTTTGCCTTTCTTAAAAAAATCACCGATGAATTCGAAGGCATCACCGTTAGTATAGATCTAAAGAAGGGCGAATTGATGACCAGCGGATGGCAAAATCAGAAAGAAACCGATCTAAAACAGCTTCTATCCACATTGCGCTCCTACACCAACCGTTACATCTACACCGATATCGAAAAAGACGGGACTCTCCAGGGTGTCTCCGCTACGGAAAGATTTTGGGGGGACTCGGAAATGATTTATGCGGCCGGAGTCCGGCATTCGGAAGATATCAAAGAACTATCAAGAATGGGGTTTTCCGGGGTAATCATCGGGAAAGCGCTTTTAGACGGCTCTGTCACGCTCGCAGATCTTCAGGGGGTGTGACGGATGCTTGCCAAAAGAATCATCGCCGCCTTGGACGTTCAAAAGGGAAGGGTGGTGAAGGGTATAAAATTCCAAAACATAGTCGAGACGGGCGATCCAATCGCTCAAGCGATCGCCTATGAAGAACACGGGATCGACGAGATCGTCTTTTTGGATATATCAGCATCTCGCGAATGCAGAGGAATTTCCCAAGCGCTCGTGACGGATATAGCAAAAGCGATTCACATTCCTTTCATGGTAGGCGGAGGACTTTCGACGGTCGAAGAGATCGTTTCAGTGATCAAAGCGGGAGCGGATAAAGTTTTTGTTAATTCCGCCGCCGTAAAAAATCCGAGCCTGATTGAAAAAGCCGCATCTGTTATCGGTTCCGCCAACCTCTGTGTCGCAATCGACGCAAAATGGGAAGCGGGTGGATACGAAGTGTACGTAAACGGCGGAAGCGAAGCAACCGGTCTGGACGCTTTGGTGTGGGCTAAAGAAGCACAACGGCTCGGAGCCGGTGAGATCCTCATCACTTCCATGGATGCGGACGGGGTAAAACAAGGTTTTGACATACCGCTTAACAGGTCACTCTCGGAAGCGGTAGATCTACCGGTGATCGCTTCGGGTGGAGCCGGAAAAACCGAAGACTTCCTGGAAGTTTTCAGTTTGACGGCCGTTTCCGGCGCGCTCGCGGCATCGGTATTCCATTATGGGGAAATTGAGATCCGTTCGCTAAAAAACTACTTGATAGAGAATGGGGTGAGTATACGACATGAACGAAACGGATAGAAAATGGGTAGATCGTTTGGATTGGGAAAAAATGAATGGATTGATACCTCAAATCGTGCAGGATGAAACAGGAGTCGTCTTAACACTGGGGTACACTAACAAAGAAGCTTTAGATAAAACGTTGGACACGGGACGTGTGCATTACTTTTCACGTTCTAAAAATCGGATCAGAATGAAAGGGGAGATCAGCGGGCATGTGCAAAACCTGAAAAACATCTCGACCGATTGTGACAACGACGCGCTGCTCCTGACCGTTTCACAGACAGGCAATGCTTGCCATACCGGACGGTATTCGTGTTTTGCGATCCCTATCGAACGGGTGTCAAAAGAAGCGTCGCGGTTTGTTCCGGAAACGTTGTCCGCACTCGAACAGACGATCGTTCAGAGAAAAGCGCACCATTCGGAAGGCTCCTATACGGCTTCCCTTTTTAAAGAGGGAAAAGAAAAGATTTACAAAAAGTTTGGAGAAGAGGCGGTAGAGGTATTAGTCGCGGAAACGAAGGACAGAATCATTTACGAAGCGGCTGATATGCTCTACCACTTCTTAGTGCTGCTCAGTTACAACAACATCCCGTTGGAAGAGGTGATGAAGGAGCTCGGAAGGAGAAAAAAATGAAATTCAACAGGCAGTTAGACCAATTCGCGCCATATCGAACCTTCGACACGGAAGGCAAAATTTTGATGAACAAAAATGAATCCCCGTTCGATATTCCGGGGGAGATCAAAGAACAGATGATCGATCGATGGAAGGCCATCCCGTTTAACCGATACCCTCCAATCGAATCGTTGCCGCTTCGTCGGAAAGTATCGGAAAAAACCGGAGTCGAAGAAGGAATGATCATCGCCGGCTGTGGAAGCGACGCGCTGATCAGCGACCTCATGCACCTGTTCGAAGGGGAATACATCGTCACATTCACCCCGACCTTTTCTATGTACGGTTTTTACGCGAAAAGGCGCGGGTTGAAGGTGGTGGAGATCCCTTTGAACGATGCTTTCGATATACCGGAAACCTTAGACGAAGAGATCATTGCCCGAGCCCATTCGGTTTTCATCGCCAACCCTAATAACCCCACCGGAAAGTTGTACGATGATTACAAAATCGATAAGATCCTCCGGACCGGCGTCCCTGTCGTGCTGGACGAAGCCTACTGGGAGTTCTCCGGAAAAACGTCGCTTGCCAAGCTCCGTGAATTCGAGAACTTGATCATCCTGCGCACCTTCTCTAAAGCGATGGGTTTAAGCGGTTTGAGGATCGGGCTGGGATTCGCCGGGAAAAAGCTAATGGAAAAATGGTTTGCGCTGAAATCCCCTTACAATCTCAATACTCTCTCCGAAATCGCCGCCATAGAGATGTTGGAACATCCGGAAACTTTAGAAAGGAACATCGCCTTTATCATCAGAGAAAGGCAACGGATTTATGAGGCCTTTAGAGAGATCGCAACGGAATCCTTTACGAACTTTTTACTGCTCCAGGCGGACGCTTTCGACTTTTTGTATAACAACGGCATCCTGGTTCAAAAATTCCGTGGCCGACTGGAAAAGCATATTCGCGTAACCGTGGGAACCGAATACGAAAACGATCGGTTGATTAGGAAATTGGAAGCCTTCCTAAAGGCTTGAACGGGGAAACATAAGCGGCGGGTGTCCAATGTGAAAAAAGCGGAGTTCCCCTTCATTCGGACAGTGGCTTTTTCGCCTTGATAAGGGCCTCCAAGCGTGCGCCGTTTTCATAAGGCAAAATGAAAGCGCGCCTGTCTTCTTCCGAAATCGGGGTTTGATTGGTTTTTTGTATCTCCTCGAAGAACACCAGGCGCCGGGTCAGCTTTTCGCAGACGTAAGACGCGCATTCCGAACAGTTCCTAAGGTTTTTCTCGAGCGCGCAAGGCCTCACGGGACAGTCTTGATCTTGCAGCCGCGGGTTTTCAGCCAGACACCCGTCGCACAGGATTTGTTCGGGTGGGACGCGCAAGCCAAAATAGCGTTTCCATCCCTCGCTTAACCGTTGCGGATTGTCCGGATGGGCTTCGACATTCGGTTTATAAGCCAAGCACAAATCACAACGGTACCCGCATCGCGCTAACAGTTCTTTCATCGATTTCACCTCGAGGAAGATTGTTTTAATCATTTTCGTTCGGTTTTGAACCGATCAATCCTATACCGATCATTCGACGGTGACGCTTTTGGCGAGGTTTCTCGGTTTGTCGACATCCAGCCCGCGCAAATCGGCGACGTGAAACGCAAACAATTGGACCACCGGCGCCATAACGATTGGGAACAAGAGAGGGTGCCTATCCGGCACAATCAGCAGATCATCGGCATAAGCGCCGATGTCCGCATTCCCTTCCTGCGTTAAGCACAGAGAACGCGCATTCCGCGTGCGCGTCTCGATCAGATTGTTTTTCATCTTTTCATAGTGACGATCATCCGGGATAATCGCAAAAACAGGGAATTGGGCGTCTAACAACGCGATCGGACCGTGTTTTAGCTCTCCACCCGGGTAAGCCGTCGCATTGATATAACTGAGTTCCTTTAATTTCAACGCCCCCTCCATGGCGGTAGGATAGTGGATGCCCCTTCCGATGAACATGAAATGCAGAAAGTTTTTATATAAGCGCGCGATCTCCTTGATCTGGGGAGAGGTTCGGATGATCGCCTCCAGTGTTTTCGGCATCTCCTGAAATTCGCGTATCAAACGTTCCTCAAGAGGGATCTGATGAAGGGCGCAAAGTTTGAAGAGCAACAGATAGAGCAACTCCAGCTGGCCAATATAGGCTTTGGTGGAAGCCACCCCGATCTCCGGCCCGGCATTCAGAAAACACGTTTTATCGCTGATACGGTGAATCGTCGATCCCACTACGTTCGTCATCGCCAAAACCTTTCCGCCGCTTCGTTTGATGCGTTTCACGCATTCGACCGTATCCGCGGTTTCGCCCGATTGCGAAACCACGACGAACAGGCGGTTCTCCTCGACGGGAATGTGGCTGTAGTACCGAAATTCGGAAGATATTTCCACCGTCGTGTCGATCACAGACAGCTCGTTCAGCGCGTATTTGAAAACCGACGCCGCATGATAGCTCGTCCCGGCCGCGATAACGGTGATCTTCTGGCAGGAGCGCAAAGAGGCGTTCCAATCGTTCAATTCCGGTAGAAATCCCTTAGATTCTGTCGCTCTCCCAGCTAAACATAAACGAAAAACCTGCGGTTCTTCCGAAATCTCTTTCTCCATGTAGTAGGTGAATCCGGATTTTTCCGCCGCGCTGATCTCCCAATCAATCAAGCGTGTGGAACGCGGATGCGTGTTGCCGGAGAGGTCCATGAAGGTACACCCTTCGGGTTCGATCACGACGACTTCCCGATCATCCATATCGTAAACCTCTTTGCTATAAGACAAGAGGGCGGATACATCAGAGGAAATCACACCGCCATTTCGAGTCTTAGCGACGAGGAGTGGGCTTCCTTCCCGCGCGGCTAATAGCGTCTTCGGGTTACGGGTATCGATCAATCCGATGGCGTAAGCTCCTCGCAACTCCCTTAAAGCCATTAAAAACGCTTCCCGGACGTCTTT
>JAAYCF010000284.1 GCA_012744415.1 Thermotogaceae bacterium | reverse complement strand
GTAAGGGTCAGTTCAACTTCCCCGACTTGCGTAAACTTGACAGCATTACCCAGTAAATTGACCAGAATCTGCTTCAACCGAACCGAATCAACGACAGCATATCTCGGGATCTTAGGTTGTATCGCCAAAAGGAGTTCCAACCCCTTCTTCGCCGCGTTCAATTTCACGATATCGATCGTCGATTGCACCAGTTGCACCAGGTCCGTACGGGTTTTCTCCAACTCTAATTTACCGGCTTCGATCTTCGAAAAATCGAGGATTTCGTTAATGATTTCCATCAACGAACGCGCCGAAGCCGTCAAATTTTCTACATACTGATGCTGAGAAAGGGTCAGTTGCGTTTTCAGAAGAAGTTCGGCAAAACCGACCACCCCATTCAGGGGAGTCCGGATTTCGTGGCTCATATTCGCCAAAAACTCGCTTTTCGCCTGGCTGGCTTGCAAGGCCAATTTCTCCGCTTTCTTCTGGGCTGTGATATCGGCCATAACCGTTAAATACATCTTTTTCCCGTGAATCTCGAACGACTCCCCCGAGAAAAGTCCGTCTAATACCTCTCCGCTTTTTGTCCGAATCTTCATTTCCAAGTTGTGGATAGACCCTTCTTTCAAAAGCCTCTCTCGGATCCGTTCGGTTATGGAAGTTTCATAGGAAAGGCCCAGATCCTCCGGCCGCTTTCCGAGGGCTTCCTCACGGGAATACCCCGTCTTGTCGATGAAAGCTTGATTGACTTCAAAGAAACGCTCGTCAGGCGCCGAAGAGAGAACCATCATGGTGGGATTTTTCTCGAAAATCTTGTTGAACAATTGCAGAGCCGCCTGTTCTTGGCTGAGGTCTTTGGAAACCCCGAAGATGCATTCTTTCCCCCCCCACTTGCCGAACCAAATCCTCGTTTCGACGGGTATGAGCGAATGGTCTTTGCGCGCTAAAGGCAAAGGACAGGTCGTTCGTTTACCGGCAAACATATCATTAAAGATTTCTTCCGCTTCTTTCCGTTTGTCCTCCGGATGAACATCGAGCACATGCATGCCCGTCAGCTCTTCCATCGAATAGCCGAGCTTTTTCGCGACGGATCCGTTCGTAAAGAAAATACGTCCTTGTGGGTCGGCAACGAAGATCATGTCATCCATCGTTTCGAAGAAGGTTCGGAAATTGTCCTCGCTTTCGATCAGTTTATGTTCGATCTGTTTTCGTTCAGAAATGTCCCGAACAACGCTTTGTATATGAGTGGGAAAACCTTTTTCGTCCCGTACGAGCTCTGCCGTGATTTCCACCGGAATGGTTGAATTGTCCTTTCTTCGGAAAAGCCTCTCGTAGAGCGGTATCGTTTCCCCGTCGAGCATCTTCTTCAAAATCTGACGGCTATTTTCCGGTACGGCGGAGGTCTTATCCAGGGGCAGCCCTTTCAGCTCGGTTTTCGTGAATCCCAACAACTCTTCAGCGCGCGTGTTCGATTCCATGACGTTTCCCTGCAAGTCTAAGATGAATACGGCGTCATGGGATTGATTAAAGAGCGAGGTATACCGGGCTTCCCGGTCTCGTATCTGTTTTTCCGCTTCCCTCAGCTGAAATTCGGCCTTTTTAAGTTCAGTGATGTCCCACCAGGCTCCAATGATCTCCCGGGTGCCGTCCGATTTGACCGTGATCGTCTGTTTATCATAGATCCATTGATACTCTCCGGCTTTATTACGTATCCGGTACTCCCCCAGTTCGTGGCTTCCCTGGATCGGCTCGTATCGCAGGCGTTCGCTCACTTTTTTTTGATCTTCGGGATGTATGTGGTCCCGTTGAAATCGACAATCGTCGTAAAAATCGCTGGGGGTATGTCCCAGAATGGTTTCCACATTTTTGCTGATATAGGTGAATTTCGCCAAGTCATCGGTCGTGATCAAGGAATAGATGATCGCGGGGACGTGCGACAAGATACTCTCCAGGTGATCTCGACTGGACTCGATCTCCCGTTTTTCCTGGATCCTTCGGGTGATATCGCGGGCAGCGGCATAGATCAGCTTGCCGGAGGGAACGGAGCGCCATTCGATGAACCGATAGGAACCGTCTTTTGATCGATAACGATTGACGAAGTTCAGTACGTTTTGCTGAAAACCCAATTTTTGCATCGCTTCGATCGTCGCATGATAGTCCTCCGGGTGCACAAAATCCAAAAACCGACTCTTCTCCAGTTCCTCCACGGAGTAACCGAGAATTTCATGCCACGCTTCGTTCACTTTAAGAAAATTTCCGTCCGTATCCGCGATACAGAGCAGATCCAGATTGACCGAAAAGAATTGTTCCAATTCTTCCGACTTACGTTTTTCGGAGGAGATGTCGTAGAAGATGGTTGAAAATAGACCGGTTTCGTGGGAGGTTACGGTCACCCGGTACCAACGATTCAAGGGATCGGATCGTTGATCGAAAGTTTTTTCCCCGCCGTTCAAGGCGATTTCTCCGTAAAAGGCAATCCAATCGAACGGATCCTCTCCGATATCCGGCAATACCTCTGTAACCCTTTTACCAACTGTATTCTTCGCCTTAAGACCGGTCATTCTTTCAAAGGCTTCGTTGATTTCCAAAAAAACATAATCACAGGGCTTCGAATCCTCATCAAGCACAATCCGGTGGAGCGCGTAAGCAAAGGGCGCTTTTCGTATCAATGCCTCATAATGAATGGGTTTCATCACCTTTCCCTCCAAAAAATGCGATACCGTCTTTGCCCCGAGAAAGAAAACCGGACGTCTTTCGGGTTTTACTGTTTTAGATTATACCATTCATTAAAGATTATCGTAATGTTAAAACAAAACTTTTTATTCTCGCCCGCAGACGCTTAAGAGAACGGATCCACTCAGTACATGAAAGACCCCGGTTCTTTCTTTTGCTGGTTCACGAAGGGTCGCTATGCTATAATCCCCCTATGAAAAAGCGGATCACGAGAGTCTTCTTATCCTTATGTATCATAACGCTCGGCTTATCGATACCGGCCTGCCGGTTAGAGATTCCCGAGTTGACGGCATTGTCCGCCGGGTTGGGGCGCGGGATCAATCTTGGCAATGCGCTGGAAGCTCCGCGGGAAGGGGATTGGGGAGTCATTTTACAGGAATCGTTTTTCCGTTGGATCGCCCAGGCGGGTTTCGATACGGTTCGGATTCCGATACGGTGGTCGGCGCATATCCTCGACGATGACCCCTACACCATCGACGAAACCTTTTTTCGCCGCGTGGATTGGGCTATCGCGCAAGCCTTTTCGAACGGGCTTAAAGCCGTTATCAACATCCACCATTTTATAGAGCTTAAGGAAGACCCTTCCCCCGTCCATATTGGCATTTTGGAGAGATTGTGGGTTCAAATCGCCGAACGGTATCGCGCTTATCCTTCCACGTTGTACTATGAGCTTCTCAGCGAACCGGGGCAAAACATCACTCCGCTTCTATGGAACGAGATCTTGGCTCGAATCGTCCCTGTCATTCGAAGCGTCGATCCAACACACACCCTTATCATCGGAGAAATAGACGGAACCGGAGAGGACACCCTTTCTTCGCTGCGGATTCCCCCTAACGCGACACCCGTCATCGCGACCTTTCATTACTACGAACCGATGTTTTTTACCCATCAGGGAGCCGCGTGGACTGAACCGATCTACGGTACAACGGGGGTGTCTTGGCCGGGTCCTCCCCAAACTCCGATCATCCCTTGCCAAGCCGCGCTAAACAATCTTTGGGCTTCCTGGTGGTTTGAAGCTTACAATACCCTACCCTTATACGAAAACCCCGCCGGGTACGGTCCTATAGTCGAAAGACTGGAAACGGCCGCAAAATGGTCCCGCGCGAACGGCATTCCCATATGGTTAGGAGAGTTCGGCAGTATACAGACCGCCGACCTGTCCTCCAGAGCAAACTGGACGGGCTTCGTTTGCCGCGAATCCGAACGGTTGAACATCGATTGGGCTTATTGGGATTTTTGCGCGGCCTTCGCGGCCTTCGATTTGCCTTCTGAAAGTTGGATAGATCTGGTTTTAAACGCGTTGATCCCTGATAAGCCCGAATGATCGGGGTACCCTCTCAGGAGCTTTAAAGAATTAAAAAACGGGGCGCACACGATGCGCCCCGTTCTATTCGGAGTCGATCAAGAACCTTTCATCTTTGTGATGGTTAACGTGTTTCTTCCGTCACTAAAGTCGTATTGCACATCATCCATTAACTTCTTCACCATCAGTATTCCAAGACCTCCAATTTCCCGTTCATGCGCTTTCAAAGAGGTATCGGCATCGGGTTTTTTTAGGGGATCGAACGGTTGCCCGTAATCGGAAAAACTGAGTGTCGTTCTGTCCGGGTGATCTTCTATCTCAATCATAAAATCCCCTTCATTCTCCTGATAGGCATAATGGATGATGTTGACGATAATCTCTTCTGAAGCGGTTAGAACTTTGGTGAGAATCCTTTCGTCGATGCCGGCCGCTCGAAGCCGCTCTTCGATAAAGCCGAGACTCTCTTCGAAATGGTCCATCGTTGCCGGAACCTTCAGGCGATTTAACATGGGGAATCCTTCTAAGGGATTACTCGATGTTCAGAATACCGGTAAATCCGGTGACTTCAAAGATCTCTTTGACCGTTTCGTTCACGCCTCTGATTTTCATCTGCGTGCCCATCGCGTTGATCTTTTTTTGAGCGGAGAGAAAGACCCTCAACCCTGAACTGCTGATATAATCCAATGAGGAGAGGTCGAATATCAAATTGATGGCTTCTTTTTCCAACAGCGTCTCCAATTCTTTGCTCAACTGAGGGGAAGTGATGGTGTCCAACCGTCCGGAGAGGGCTAATACCGTCGCATTTCCTTCGACACTTTTTTTAATTTCCATCGCACTCGTCTCCTTTTCTACTTTTTTGTTTTTTTAATGATGATTTCTATATTTTTCAATGCGATCGACACAACGATATCGTCTGCGAATTTCTCTATGATAGACCGTTCAATGTCGACCCCTTCGCCCTTTTCTTCCTCGACACGTTTATTCTTCTGCAATGACCAGTATATCATATCCGGAGAGGCCATTATCGCAGAATATGAGAGCATTTCATCCGCCATATTGCTGAATATGAACGGGTTCTCTCCGACAACCATGTCTGTGGCGACATAGTCGACCAATCGGGAAATTTTTCCGAGGATCCCTTTCTTAGCCGTATTCTTTTTTGCTTTCGACAGATCGATCAGTTCTTCCCGTTTATCCGTGGATAACTGTGCGCTGGTCTTAAGATGCACTTCAAAATCCCTGTCCGTCGTTTCGACCCACAGCAAGCCTGTATTGATCCCCAGCAAAGACGCGAAAGCGTTGATCGCCTCTTCAGCCAGCAGCCGAGAGAATGCGACATCTTTTTCGTCGAAGCCAAAATAGGCCGCTAACATTTCCACTTTATCCAACGCGTGTTCTGTTAACGGAGCTGAACCATCCAACTTGAAAATATCCGATTTCATTCGAAAACCTCCTTTGAGGGGTTACCCTGTTTTTCTTTATGGGAAAAATCCGCGCTTCTATCATAGCGCAGCATCAGCATTGTGATGTCGTCAGCCTGTTCCGCTCCTTCCGAGAAGTGGTCGACATCTTCTTTGATTCCCACGATCGTCCCCTCTAACCCAAGGGAACCGGGAAATTGATTGAGGACACGGATCAGGCGTTTCGGGCTGTACAGTTGTTCGACACGGTTCATCGCTTCGGTTACGCCGTCCGTATACAGAAAAAGCGTATCCCCTTGTTCGAACACGATCTCTTGTTCGGTATACCGGATATTCGGGAGCCCGGCGAGCACGAAGCCTTGCTTCACTGGCAGCCATTCGTAACTGCCGTTTGCCTTCCGGATTAACGGGGGGTTATGTCCCGCATTCACGTACCGCATCACTCCTGTTCGCGTGTTCAGGATCCCCATAAAAGCAGTGACGAACATATCCTCCTGGTTATTCTCGCACAACGCGATGTTGGACTTGTATAACGTTTCTTCTACCGGCAAACCGGAGAGTGCATAAGTTTTCAAAATCGACTTCGAGATCATCATAAAGAGCGAAGCCGGAATTCCTTTGCCGGAAACGTCCGCGATAACGACTGCAAGATGGTTTTCGTCCACTAAGAAGAAATCGTAAAAGTCGCCGCCCACCTCTTTGGCCGTATACATCCGAGCGTAAATATCGAAATCTTTTCGTTCCGGGAAGGCTGGGAACTTCGAAGGAAGGGACGAGTGTTGGATGGCTTTGGCGAAGGAGAGTTCCGTATCGATTCGGGAAGCCGCTTCGTTGATCGCTTCTTTCAACGCGTTCACTGTGGTGTTGATACCCGCAGACAGCGAAGCAAACTCTTTGTTGGTTCGCACAGAAACAACCTCGTTCAAATTCCCGCGGGTGATCTTCTCCAGCGAGTTGTTCACGCGGTAGATGCCGTTAATGACGATCGACTGCACCAACTTCGCGATAACAAAAAAGATGACCCCGAACAAGAGGATATTGAAGATGACCAAAACGGTGGTGCCGCTATCCCGCGACAGGTACATCTCATGACTTGGCAACTGCCCGACGATATAGTAGTCTCCGCTTTTTTTGAATCCGAATAACCGTTTCTCTTCGTTGACCGCCGCGATAAAAGAGCCTTCCGTCTCTTTCGCCATTTTTTCTTTCGCCGTTTCGGCCGTACCGGAATCGATGACGTCCGTTAGCGCGAGGCCTAACGTGTTTTCTTCAGTGGAACTGACGATCACTCCTTGATTATCCAGTATCAGAACGCTCCCGGAGCTACCAATGCGAAAACCCGGAGCCAAGTTTTTAATATCCGCGATTTCGAGGGCTTTGGCCAGTTTTTCCGGCCGATAACCGATCTGTACAATCCCGGGCTCATCCAATCTCGCGACACCGACATACTGAAAGATCTCTTTGTTGATCCCTTTCGGTAAAGGGTTCTGGGCTAATACGAAGTCTGGGTCCCGGATCGCCTCCATGAAAGCGGCCGATTGCGGATCGGAAGCCATGTCATAGTTGAAATAACTCGGGACGCTTCCGAAGATGAGAATGCCTCCCCTGTCTACGATATGAACTTCGTCCACCAGCAACAACTCCCGAATCTTTTCGATTTCTTCGCTGTTCCCGATGAGAGAAGGATTGAGCTGAATCATCTTCGCCAGAGCTTTTGCTTTTGCGATTCCGCTCTCGTCCAATTCTTTTCGGATTTCGTAGAGATTGTCTTGGTTTATCCGAAGTTGCTTTTCGACGTCCGCTATCTTCAGACGAATCAGAGTTTGGGCGTTTTGAGAGGCTTGTGCCGTCAAAGCCCAGAACGAAACGACCAGGGCGCAAATAAACGCGATGATTAAAAACGTGAACAACCAAACCAAAAAAGTCTTTCGCATATCGAGACTGAATCTTCCTTTCGTAAGGATAGAAAAGACTGTCTAACAATTGGGGATTATAACATACAACCTCTTCGCTTCCGTCCCTTTTTCGGAGATCGCGCCGGAATTGTGATACAATATAATCCTGAAGCCCGATAGGCACAGGCGAAGGATTTATGCGCCCTTTCGTTTAATCTACCAAATAATTGCCGCAAAAGGAAGGAGCGACCGGTATGGAAATTCGTCTCAGGAGTGAATTCACGGAAGACTATCGGAAAGTGGAGACCTTAACCCGAGAAGCTTTTTGGAACGTCTACCATCCCGGATGTTCCGAGCATTTCCTGGTGCACGAAATACGCCGGACCGAGGCGTTCATTCCCGAACTGGATATCGTTGCCGAGAGAGACAAGCAATTGGTCGGCCATATTATCTATACCCGATCGAAGGTCATCACAACGCCTCATTGTTCGTTCGAAACGATCACCTTCGGTCCGATCAGTGTCTTGCCCGCGTATCAAAGACAGGGTATCGGTTCGGCGCTGATTCGCCATACCCTTTCTATCGCGAAGCAAATGAGTTTCCGAGCGATTATCATATTTGGAGACCCTTCTTATTACCGCCGTTTTGGGTTTCGAAGCGCTTCTGATTTCGGCATTACAACGGCTGACGGTCAGAGTTTTGACGCCTTTATGGTTCTCGAACTGTATGAAGGCTCTATGAAAGGAATTTCCGGGGTTTTTCAACATGATCCGGTTTTTAACGTGGATCCTGAGAAGGTTGCCGCTTTTGATAACACCTTCCCTGTTAAAGAAAAGAGACCCGGCGAGACATTGGTTGGATTACCAGGCGGTCCTTCCCAATCAGCGCGGTGATACCGCTTGAGCGTCTGAAAACTCCTCAGCTTCCAGCTTTTTAGGCTCACGGACGCTGCCGGAGTACTGACGGAACTTCGGAAAACACTTAAAGGAAAGAAAACGCGCAGGATAACCGAGCAGCTAGCTTTGCAAGAGAGGTCTCATAATGGCAGAAAAGCTCTTTTGCCTCCTTATCACCGATTCGAATGGCCAAATCAAATACGCAAATTCCGCCGCCTGTCAGCGGATGGGAATCCATGAAAGCGCTGAAGCTTCCCTCCTTCAGGAACGCTTTTTTTCGAATCTTTTCCAGAACGACGGTTTTTCAGGCTCTTGGGAGGATTTTACTGGCGGGAGGGGATGGAAGAGTAAAACGACATGCGTCAATCGGGACGGAAGTGTCCGATGGGAGTCTACTACTGTGGCTCCGGTTTTCGATGCCCAAGAAAAGCTCGCGCATTATGTCGTCATGATAGAAGACATTTCTGATCGAAAGAGAATAGAGGAAGCGCTAACCGTCAGTGAAAAACGTTTTCGGGAAGTCGCCGAACACAGCCATACCGTTGTTTGGGAAACGGATTCGGAAGGACTTTTCACATATGTAAGTCCGGTTTGCGAAACGCTTTGGGGATATCGACCGGAAGAGCTGGTTTATAAGAGGCACTTCTTCGATCTTTTCCCGCCTGATGAGCGTGAAGAGGCTAAGAGCACAGGCATTTCGTTCATGAAAGAACGTAAAAAGCTCACAAATTTCGAAAACCGTTCGATTCGGAAAGACGGACAGCTTATTTGGCTTTCCAGCAATGCCGTCCCCGTTTACGACCGTGAGGGTCGGTATATCGGGTATCGCGGCACGGAAAACGAAATCAGCGAGAGGAAAACCTTCGAAGAAGAGATGCGCAAGTTTCGGACGATCACCGACCAGGCGAACTATGGAACGGCAATCGCTCAGATGGACGGAAAGTTGAACTACGTTAATCCCGCTCTCGTAAAGATGTTTGGGACTGAAGAAGAAACCCTCCTTGGCAAAAGCCTCTTCGCCTTCCACACTCAGGAAAAACCCGAAAGAATCGCCGCTCTGGAACAAAAAATCCGTAACCATGGCGGGTTTTCCTCAGAAGAAGTCCAGTTTGTTCGAACGGATGGAACTTCATTTCCGGCTTTGATGAGCGTGAAGGCCGTCGTCGACGCGTATAAAAAACCTTTGTTTTTGTCTCTGACATTGATGGATATAACGGAGCGAAAGAACTACGAAAAAAAATTAACGCTTTTAAGCCATGTTGTAGAGCAAAACCCCGCTTATGTCATCATCACGGATACCCTCGGTAATATCGAGTACGTCAACCCCGCCTTTACCGAAAAAGTCGGTTACACTCTGGAAGAAGTGAAAGGCAGTCGTCCCCGCATCTTGAGATCAGGCTACCATTCTCCGGAGTACTATCGGGAAATGTGGGAAACGATTTTGAAAGGCGGCACATGGCGAGGCGAGTTTCGTAACAAAAAAAAGAATGGAGAGATTTTTTGGGAAAACTCGTCCATCTCCCCCGTGGTCAACGAAAAAGGAGAGATCATTCACTTTGTCGCAGTGAATATGGACATCACAGAACAAAAACTCGCCTTGAACGCTTATAAAGAAAGCGAAACCATCTTGCGATCCTTTACGCAAACTTCACGGGAAGCGATTTTTATGATTGACTCCCATGATATCGTCTCCTTTTGGAATCCTTCGGCTTTCGAAATCTTCGGCTTCCGGGAAGAAGAAGTCCTGGGCGAAAAAGTGGATCAGTTCATTCGCCCTTTCTGTTCTTCTGCCTCGGATACGGTTTCTTTCATCGCTACGCTGCAAAACGCCGAAAAGGAAGAGGGGGGGACGGTCTTCGACCTGGAGGTTCATACAAAAAGCGGAACACCTGCTTCCATTGAATTTTCCCAGTCCTTAACCCTGCTGGGAGAAGATCGTTACCGCGTGGTGATCGCTCGGGACATTCGAGAACGGAAGCAGGCGGAAGCAGACCGAATCGCGCGCGAAGCCGCGGATGCCGCCAACCGGGCGAAAAGCGCCTTCTTATCCAACATGAGCCATGAGATCCGAACCCCGTTGAACGCCATCCTCGGCTTTGCTCAGCTCCTTAATCGGGATCCATCCTTAGCGGCCAAGCAGATCGAATATGTACAAACGATTCTACGCAGTGGCGATCATCTTCTAAAACTGATCAACAACGTTTTGGATCTTTCTAAGATCGAGGCCGGCAAGCTGACGATCACGCCCGCCCCCTTCGACCTTAACGATTGCCTCTTCGATTTGGAGAAAATGTTCCGTTTCAAAGCGGAGGAAAAAGGGCTTCAATTCTTGGTGGAACGTTGGCCCGATCTTCCAAGGTACATCCTCGCCGATGAAGGGAAAGTACGTCAGATTATGATCAATCTCCTTGGAAATGCCATCAAATT
>JAAYCF010000283.1 GCA_012744415.1 Thermotogaceae bacterium | reverse complement strand
CTGATCTTTCTTTCTCCCGGTATTAAGACGCAAATACTTTACTTATGCCCGAGTGGGAGGTAATAAAAAAAGAGGGATGACGTTCCCTCTTTTCGGTATCATTCTTGACTCTTATGGAAATAACGCGAATAGGATACGCCGATCCGCTAAACCCTGCCGTGTCTTAGGCAACGCTAAGCTATAAAAGGCGTCATTTTGCGGGATCGGCGCTTTTTGCCTGGATCGGCCTATTATCTCGCGTTTTTGGGCCAAAATTGACGCAACAAAAGATTACATTTTGTTGCGTCAATGGGCATTTTTAAGGATAAAGGCCCACATTTCCTCTGAAGATCCCGCTTCGATCCACCCACGCTCGAATAAATTGTTGATGAAATCCCCCGCGACCCACTTGCGATTATCGTCGCTGGCGAATTTATTATACACTTCGGCGAGTTCGGAAGGTTTTATTTTTTGGGTTTTAGACTGAGAAGGCACTTCTAAAGCGGAGGACAAACGTTCCTTCAAATCCTCTTCCGTTCGAATATCCCCATAATCCACTGTATCCAAGGGGGCTAAGTCGATGAGTACCCGCACAAAACTGGCCTTCGTGATCCGTTCGTTTTCTTCGTGTTTACCACGGCTCGCTGTGGTAATTGCAACCACCTTCGATAGCTTTTCGACCTGTTCTATCGTCAGTGGAAAATTGAGATGAATTGTATTGGGCATATTTTCCTCCTCTATATTTATACGCTTATTATATCATATATTCCTTATTTTATAATATAAGATCAATTATATAATATACACTTAGATAAATGGTACAATAATATTATTCTAAATAATTATAAGCGTCGAAATATAGATTATAAGTATAGTAGCTATATAAAGTAATTATGCTTCGTCTCCTCCTTATTCTCCCGGCATAAAACTGCGGATTAGGTGAAACCAAGAAAATAACTGCAACGACCATGATATCCTTTCGTATTTAGTTCCCTGTAGACCCGAAAGGTCGCATCTCTACTTCGAAACGAATACAGGCCCTATGGACGCGCCTAAAGTTATATGCCAAATATACAAAGAAATTTCGGTAGGCCGAAAAGAAGGATAAGGAGGTATAAACTATTTTGAGGGTCTTATGTGGTAAATGGGCAAGTATACGGATTTGGAGGCGCACTGTTAATCGTAATTCTTTCGGCATGCGCTTATCAAAAACAAACCATCACGCGATTTAATGGGTGATGGTTTGTTACGGAGCGGTTCACTCGGAAAACGCGTAGGGTTTTCTATTGAAAAGCGTTCCTTTTTTTCAGCAGTACCGAGACGGCGCCTTCCAGAAAATCGATGTTGATCAAATCGAAGTCTGCCAACATCGTGCGCCAAGCCGGATTCATGGATTCTAAAAGGGAGGGGATCGTGATACGAAGCACGTTTTTGTCGAATAGGATTCCGGGTTCCAAGGCTTTGAGAGAACTGGAGAAAGCGACTCGGGCCATGGAAGACAAAGCCCCGTCCGGTTTCATCGAAAAAAGAAGGGTATGGATCCGTTCTCCGTTACTCAACTTTTCTAGCAGATGAAAGGTATACGAAACTTTGCCCGAGATCTGCCGATAGCTTGCCTTCACGGTAAGTTGAAAGGATTGGGGTTGACAGTAAATCTCTAAATCCCGAATCGCTTCCGTTTTGATTTTCATCAGGCGAAGGAGCCAAGTAGAAAGGACCAAATCGCCGATTGTGAATTCCATCTGATCATTCATGCCGTTCATCATACAAAAAAGCCATCTTTCTTAGGGTTTTCACCCCTGGAAAGATGGCCGCCCCTCTCCCCCTTGAATTAGAGGATATTTCATTATACCACAGAGAAAGTGTAAGAATAAAATAACCCGCCTATTTTGTTTTTTTCTGTTCGCTTTTGGGGTTGCGGTCGCAAGTTAAACAAAAGGTCTTTTCTTCTCCATTTCTGCCCTTTTTCACATACAACGCCTGACCGCACCGGTCACATTTTTCTTCTGTCGGTTCATACCAAGAGATAAAATCGCAGGTTCCCCCGTTATAGGCGCTATTCTTACACGTAAAAAAGATCCTTCCGCGTTTGCTCTTCTTCTGCAATACTTCCGCCCCGCACTTTGGACATTTCGCTGAAACCGTCTGATCTATGTTTTCGGTGTATTTGCATTTCGGATAGTTCGAACACGCGATAAATTTCCCGAATCTTCCTTGGCGTTCGACCAGATTGGCGCCGCATTTCGGACAAGGCCTGCCAACCGCGACGGCTTCTTTGCTTTTTTCAAGGGCCGTGTTCCCGTATATTTCCGCTTTATTCGGTTTAAACAAGATCTTTGCGTTCTCGGAGATGGAGTAATTTTTCTCGCATGCTTCGCACCGGAGGTAAGGGCCATACCGTCCCATCTTCAGAACTAACGCGTGACTTTCCTCTTCTTTGCAGGGCAGGTTGGTCGGAAATTGCCAATTGAGAGACTTCGATAAAATTTTCTCTTTCAATTTCTCCAGCGTGGGTTCGAAATCGCAATAAAAGCGCTTGATCGCTTCTTTCCAATTCTCTTGGCCTTCTTCGACTCGATCGAGGTTTTCTTCCATCGATGCCGTGAACTTGGATTGGATGATCTTGGGGAAAAAATCGCACATAAAATGGTTTACGACCATCCCTAAGAAGGTCGGGACCAGGCTCTTTTGCTCTCGATAAACGTAGCTCCGCTCCAGCAGCGTATGGATGATACTGGCATAGGTGCTTGGCCGTCCGATCCCTTCTTTTTCGAGTTTCTTGACTAAAGACGCTTCGCCGAACCGCGCGGGTGGTGTCGTATAGTTTTGCGATTTTTCGAAATGATCCAAAGCAACAGGAGTACCCGTAGCCGGAACGGCGGGAAGTTCTTTCTCTTTTGAAGAAGCCGGATATACCTTTTCGAATCCCTCCTCCACGCAAACGCTGCCTTCCGCTTCGAAGATAAAACGCCGTTTTTCATTATCCTGAACCTTTATCTTCGTTTGCAGGTATTTCGCCGGATTCATTTGCGAACCCATAAAGCGGCTCCAAATAAGCTGATAGATCTTCGCCTGGTCGGCGGAAAGCAATTTCGAGGCTTTTTTGGGATCGATTTCCGGGTAAGTAGGGCGAATGGCTTCGTGCGCGTCTTGCGTGCTGGCCTTTTTTTGCCCGTATTGTTGAATCTTTGAATAAGACTCTCCGAAATGTTCCGTAATATACCGTTTTGCGGCTTCCAAGGCTTCTTCCGAGACGCGATTGGAATCCGTACGCATATAGGTGATAAAGGCTAAAGGCCCATCTGCCGTTTCCAATCCTTCGTACAGCTCTTGAGCCACTTTCATGGTCCGGCTGACTGAAAACCCAAGGCGATTCGAAGCTTCCTGTTGGAGCGAACTCGTGATGAAGGGGGCGGGAGGTTTTCGACTGATAGATTTTTCATCGACGGACATCACGGAAAAAGAAGATTGACGAACGCTCTCTTCGATCTTCTCCGCTTCTTCCGCTTTTCTGACGGGTTGTTTCTCGAGAGAAACCCCGTCAAGCGATACCAATGTCGTCTCCAGCGTTCCTTTGCCCTTATTGCATTTAAAGAGCGCTTTAAACTTCCAGTATTCCTCGGGGATAAAGGTCAGGATCTTCTCTTCCTGGTCACAGATAAAGCGGAGCGCAACGGATTGAACCCTTCCCGCGCTGAGTGATTTCACCTGGATGATCTTCCATAGGAAAGGGCTGATCTGATAACCCACGAGGCGGTCCAGTATCCGTCTGGCGAATTGCGCTTCCACTTTCGAGAGGTCTATTTTCAACGGTTTTTTTACTGCCGTTTTAATCGCCTTTTCCGTTATCTCTGAAAACAGGACGCGGTTGGTTGCTTGATCGTCAAGCGAGAGTATCTTTGACAAGTGCCATGCGATCGCTTCCCCTTCCCGATCCATATCCGAGGCGAGCAAGACAGCCTTATTTTCAGCTTCCTTTTTGATTTGTTGGACCACTTTTTCTTTTCCGCGCATAAGGGTAAACTTTGGTTCGAAGGCCGCTTCGATATCAACGCCCAATTCATCCGGAGGCAGATCGCGTATATGCCCTTTTGACGAGATGACGTGATACTCTTTTCCCAGATATTTTTCGATCGTTTTCGCTTTTGAGGGCGATTCGACGATGACGAGTGTCTTCATCCGAGCTTCTCAACGCTTTCCGTAAGTTTTCGGAAGACACTTCCCTGAGTGCTTTCTATATAGATCCGAATCACCGGTTCGGTGCCGGAAGCACGAACAAGGATCCACGCTTCTCCATCCGGGACCGAGAGGTCGAAGCCGATGCCGTCTAGGGTTTGTCGCTCTTTCACAGGCAACCCGAATACCTCGTGCTGAAGATTGGAGAAGAAGTCCATAATCTCTTTTTTCTTGCTTTCACTTTCCAGCTCCAAATCGATTCTATCTCGATAATAGGGTCCCGTTACCTCTTCCACCATTTTTCGTATCTCCGATATCGGTTTTTCCTCATAAGCGATCGCTTCCAGCGCCAACAGACATGCCAGGATACCGTCCTTTTCCGGCACGTGGTCTTGAATGCTCAATCCGCCGCTCTCTTCGCCTCCCAGCACGATGTGATCGTTGAGGATCGCGTCTCCGATGTACTTAAATCCGACCGGAGTCACAGCGGTTTGATATCCGAAGTGTTCGGCGACCCGATCCATCGCATGACTTGTCGCCACACTTCGCGCGCAACCGCCAAGCAACCCCTTATTTTTGTAAAGATGCCATGCTACGATCGCCAAGTATTCATTCGCCGAAATTGGCTCGCCTTTATCGTCTACGATCCCAAATCGATCCGCGTCTCCGTCCAAGGCTAATCCGATTTGCGCCCGGTGCTCCAAAACCACTTGCCCAAGCTCCGCCAGTCGTTTTTTATCCGGTTCGGGACGATAACCCCCAAAATAGGGATCTCGGAAATCGTGCTGGAAAACAATCCCCTGGTTTGATTCCCCCGGAAGGATTGTATTGAGCAAATAGTCCAGATAGTCTATTCCGGTTCCGTAGACCAGATCCACGGCTACTTTTTTTATATATCGCGCAATTTTGTCCACATCGATCTTCCGACGGATTTCGGTAAAATACTCCTGGCTCGGATCGATCGAATGGACGAGCTTTCCGAACCCCTCTTCGTGATGAGCGAGATACCGTACCTGGGACTCGCCTCTTTGAATGCGTTCGATCTCTGTTTCGATGCCTTTCGTAACTTCCGGTAGAGCCGGTCCGCCGTTCGCGGGGTTAAATTTGATGCCATTCCAGTAAAAGGGATTATGAGAAGCCGTAATATTGACCCCGCCCGCTAAGTCCATATTGCGGATGGTAAAAGAAATCACGGGGGTCGGGGTCGGTTGATGGCATACATACGTGCGGATCCCATTTCCCGCGAAGACCTGCGCAACGGTCCAAGCGAACTCTTCCGCTAAAAACCGGGTATCATAGCCAACCAATGCGCCGTTTTTCGCTTTGGGGTCTTTCAATATCTCGGATGCGAGGGCTTGAGAGACGATCCTGACATTGTCAAACGTGAAATCTTCGGCTAAAATGCCTCGCCATCCGCTCGTTCCGAACTTAATCTTTTGATTTTTCGCCATAAGACACCACTCCTCTTATTCGAATCCTCCGGGATAGATACTTATTGTAATCACTCCAAACCGTGTCATCGGGATTGACAATACTGGGTTGCGCTTTCAAAGTATACTCCCTAAATTGGGCAATCTTGGAATCCGTATTGTCTGCCGAATGAACGATCAACGCCTCGATCGTTTTCGGTAAGACCGGAGATCCCCACTCGATCTCCCCGTGATGTGACAGAATGATGTGCTGCAAATCCACCAGCGCTTTTTTGGGGAATTGAGGGATCTTCGCCGCCACTTCCGTGAGCCAGTTGATTCCGATCACAATATGCCCGATCAATTCGCCGGAATCACTGCGGTCGATACCGGTAGGGGATACCGAGTACTCCTCGACCTTTCCTATATCATGCAGTAACGCCCCCGCGATGACCAAATCTTTGTCGATCGGCATCTCCGGATAGGCTTCTGCTAACTGTATGGCGAGTTCGGTCACATCCAGCGTATGCTCGAGAAGCCCGCCTTTATACGCATGATGAACATTGATCGCGGCGGGCGATTCCACGAAATCGCTAACGAAGCGATCGTCGTTGACGAAGACTTCGTTGAGCAAGGCTCTGATTTTTTCATTCTTTACCTTCTGTATCTGCTTGATGAGAGAATCGTACATCTCTCGAATGTTCTTGGAAGTGATCTCGATAAATTTATTCGGGTCGAAGTCGCCTTCTCCCAAAACCTTTACCGCGTCTCTCGAGCTCGCGATATTGAGTTGAGGATGGCCCTCGAAGAGCGAAACCTTACCACTGGCGCGAACGACCGTTCCGTTTGATAAGCGTTCGTCATTGTACTTCGAGTTATTCCAATCGATTGCCCGGATCGTACCGGAACGGTCTCCGAGCGTCATCAGCAGAAAGGTTTTACCGTCTCTCGTATTCTGCAGCTTCTTGCTGACGACCTTCAGGATGGTGGACACCTGATCATCGATTTGGATATCCGAAATCAGCTTGCCATCCAATATTTCGTTGAACTGCCCGCTTTTTTCGGACAATTCGGTAATCTTCTTCATCACCAACTCGCCTAAGTTCACGTAAAAAACTCCTCTCGTATTTGATTACTAAGTTTTCGTTATGCTCATTCTGCGGTATAGATGCGGGGAACCCGTTTGGAGATTTGGCAGGTTACTTCGTAGTTGATCGTGGAAAGATGACGCGCGATCTCTTCACACGAAATCTCCTCTGAGCCGTCGAATCCTATTAGCATCACTCTATCACCGGCATACGGAGAGGGGACGTGCGAAAGATCGATCATGAACTGATCCATACACACGCGGCCGACGATCGGGCAGCGACGCCCTTTTACGAGTGCCGCTCCGCGGTTGCTTAACAATCGATTGTATCCGTCGGCATACCCCACCGGAACCGTCCCGATCGTCATCGTGCGGTCGGCGATGAAGGTTCGCCCATAGCTGACCGATTCTCCTTCTTGAACAATCTTAACGTGGGATAAAACCGTTTCCCAAGAAAGTACGGGCAATAGGGGGGCCGGTCTTTTTTCATTTCGCGCGTCCAGACCGTAAGAAGAGATACCTAACCGGATAAAATCAAACAGATTCAACGGCAAGTATTGCGCCGCTGCGCTGTTTGAGACATGGAAATATCGGATTGACTGGTGAAAATGTGTCCTTAAGCCTACAAACCGGTCGTATTGCTTTCGAGCGAAAGCGGGATCGGGTTCATCGGCCGTCGCAAAGTGCGTGTAGAGGCCTTCGATTTGGATACCGCGCTTTTCCCTGATCTGTCGTATCAACCGTTCCACTTCGTCGGGTTTAACGCCGAGTCGAGACATGCCGGTATCGACCTTGACGTGCACGCTGAGTTTACCCGCATCGATGAACGGGGCAAGGGCTTCCAATTGCTGGAAGGAAAAGATCGTTGCCGTTAGGCGTTCTTGGATGAAAAGCGGGGTCGATTCGGGCGCGAAGTAGTTTAGCACTAAAATCGGCAGATCGATACCGGCGCTTCTCAATTCCAGCGCTTCTTCTAAAAACGCCACACACAGATACGGACAATTTAGGCTCTCTGCAACTTTCGCCAGAGGAATCGCCCCGTGCCCGTAGCCATCGGCTTTGATGACCGGCGCAATCAAAGAAGGCTCACATTTCTCGGCGAAATATCGCAAATTACGGCGGTAAGCCGTCAAAGAGATATTCGCTCGCGTATGTCTCGAATTGAGTACTTCCATCATTATTTTCCGAGGACCGACAAAAAGACGCCCGCCGCGACGGCTGTTCCGATCACCCCGGCAACATTCGGGCCCATCGCATGCATCAAGATAAAGTTCGTCGGGTCTTCTTGTTTCGCAACCTGCTGGCTGATCCGTGCCGCATCGGGCACCGCGGATACACCGGCTCCTCCAACGAGCGGATTGATCTTTTCTT
>JAAYCF010000282.1 GCA_012744415.1 Thermotogaceae bacterium | reverse complement strand
CGATGCCCGACTTCTCGCGCAAATCCCATTTCGTGCGTGACGACGATCATAGTCATCCCCTCGCGGGCCAACTGTTTCATCACTTCAAGCACTTCCCCGACCAACTCCGGATCCAAAGCGGAGGTTGGTTCATCAAAGAGCATCAGCTCCGGATCCATCATCAAGGCGCGCGAAATCGCCACCCGTTGCTGCTGGCCACCCGATAGATTGATGGGATAGGCATTCGCTTTCTCGCTTAATCCAATCCGCTTCAAGAGGCTCAACGCCTTTTCCTTAACATCTGACGGATTCATCTTTTTTACTTTTAGCGGCGACAACATCAGGTTATCGATGACCGTGCGATGGGGGAACAGGTTGAACTGCTGGAAGACCATCCCCATTTTCATACGATATTCGTTGATATTGATTTGTTTCTCTTTTAGAAGGACATCCTTAAAGTAGATCTCCCCTTTTTCGTACTTTTCGAGGTGGTTGATGCACCGGAGCATGGTACTCTTGCCTCCGCCACTGGGGCCAATCACGACCATCACCTCGCCCGGTTGGATCTCGAGATCGATACCTTTGAGAACTTCAAGATGTCCGAATCGCTTGTGAAGATTCCGAATCGAAATAATCGCGCTCACTTGATGGTCACCTTCTTTTCTATCCAATTCACGATCTGCGCCATTGTAAAGGTAATGACAAAATAAACGATCGCTACCCCTCCATAGATTTCGAATGATTTAAAGGTTCGACTAATGATATACTGGCCTTGCCGGGTGAGTTCGGCGATACCGATGACCGAAACCAGAGAGCTTTCTTTCGTCAGGGCGATAAACTCGTTACCCAAAGCCGGAAGGATATTTCGAAAGGCCTGCGGGAGGATGATGTACCGCATTGTCTGCCACACCGTCATCCCCAACGAACGCGCGGCTTCGGTCTGGCCCCTCGAGATCGATTGAATCCCGGCGCGTACGATCTCGGCCGTATAAGCACCGGCATTGATCGAGAGCGCCACAACGGCGGCTGTGAAAGGGGGCAAATCGATACCGAGTGATGGTAACCCGAAGTAGATGATATAAATTTGAACGAGAAGGGGTGTTCCCCTTACAAACTCAATGTAGATCGAACTCGGTATCCTCAGGAGTGGAACCTTTGATAGCCTTCCCATCCCAAAGATCGTACCGATAATGGTCCCGAAAATGGCGGCTAAAACGGTCACTTGCAGGGTGATGACCGCCCCCTGCAATAGAAAAGGCATAGACGCGATGATATCTGACATGGTTTCCTCCTGAAAAGAGATGAGAACTAGCTTGTGAAGCGTTCAAACAGGGTAGGAAATTACGCTAACAACGAAACGATGCGCTTTCATAATAAAGGCATGCCTTCGGAATGATTCCGTCGGCATGCAGTGGGAAACGAAGATGGACAACGGAACGATCAGTTTAGAACCAGGCTTCCAACATCGCCTCGTAGGGGCTGGTTTTCAGTTCTTTCAATACCTGGTTCACGAAATCGAGGAGCTCCTCGTTGCCTTTTTTTATCGCGGCGCCGTAGCTCTCTGCCGATAGGACAGGGCTGCCTACCTCGAGGTTGGGATTGAAATCGACATAGGCGTCGGCTGTCGAGGAGTCGATGACAACAGCATTCACGCGTCTAAGAGCCAATTCCATCAAGGCTTCCGTGAAGTGGGGGAATCTTGTGAGGACGATCCCGGCGACTTCGGTCGCCATCAGGTCTCCGGTCGTACCCATCTGAACGGCTACCTTCTCGTTGGCTAACTCCGCGACATCGGTAAAATGCTTGTACCCTTTCCGAACGACGATGACCTGGCCGGCATCAAAGTAGGGATCGCTGAAAAGCACGACTTTTTTCCGTTCTTCGGTGATCGTCATCCCGGCGAGGATAATATCGAACTTGTCGGCTTGCAGAGCAGGGATCAACCCGTCAAAAGCAAAGTCAACGACGCGCAAGGTTACCCCTAATTTCGCGGCGATTGCTTTCCCGATATCGACGTCGAAACCGACAACCTCGTTTTGCGTATTAAAGGATTCGAAGGGTGGGAAGGTCGCGTTCGTCCCCATCACGAGATACCCGCGCGCTTTAATGGTGTCGAGAATTCCTCCAAAAGCGAAGAGCGAGAAGACTAATACGAGGGTAATAAACAGAGATACTCTTTTCACAGTGACACCTCCAAATGGTTTTGGTAAGTTTTTTCTACTATTGCCTGGCATAAGTATAACACAAAAAAATCCGTTTCTTCTTGGGTAAAAAGCGGAAAATTCACGCAATTTACACGCCCAATCGGTGTATACTATAGAAAGGGTTTTAAACGGTTCTTAGAAATCGAAAAAGCTTTGAATACAAGCCTTCGGAGGTCTTCTATGAAAACGAATGTCGCTGTTTTTTGGTTCCTTCTGATCCTCGGTTCTCTTTCCTTCGGTATATCGCTTTCTGATGCGTTGACCAAAGCGAAGATCGTCAACAGCAACTATATGTTGTCCGGTTACGCTCTCGAAAAAACGAACCTTGAATATGAAAAAGCGATAATCGAATCGACAAATAAAGAAGAAGAGT
>JAAYCF010000281.1 GCA_012744415.1 Thermotogaceae bacterium | reverse complement strand
TTCCCGTATCCTTCCTTACAAACCTCGCCTATCTTATCATATCTACCCCACTTTGTCAATGTTCCTTATCTTTCGCATAAATGGATATTCGGTTAATACGTCGCGGGAGAAAACAAAAAACCGCCTTTCGGCGGTTTTTTGCTTATGCGCGTCCGTTTTTCCGGCTTACGCCGATTCCCTGAGCGCGATGATCGGGTTGCCCCGTTTTTCGACGGTCTCACCGGTGATAATGACCTCTTTAACATTCTGCATGCTTGGCAGTTCGAACATCAAATCCAGCATCACCTGTTCCACGACACTTTTCAAAGCGCGCGCGCCAGTTCCGTTTTTCATCGCTTTTTTCGCGATGCCGGCCAAGGCTTCTTTTTCAAACTCCAATGTGATATTGTCAAGCTGAAGCAGCTTTTGATACTGCTTGATGATCGAATTTTGCGGTTCGGTCATAATCCGGACCAAGTCTTCTTCGTTCAGGTCATCCAACGTGGTGACAACCGGAAAGCGGCCGATGAACTCCGGTATCAACCCGTATTGCACGAGGTCGTACGGGGTCACTTTCGCCAGTATCTCTCCGATCCGTTCCTCGGACTTTCCTTTCACGTCCTTGCCGAATCCCATCACGCTGCTCTGGGTGCGGTTGCGGATGATCTCTTCCAGATTGTCGAAGGCGCCGCCTGCAATAAAGAGGATATTCGAAGTGTCGATCTTGATGAACTCCTGATAAGGGTGTTTTCTTCCCCCCTGAGGAGGCACGTTGGCGGTGGTGCCTTCCAAAATCGTCAGCAACGCCTGTTGGACGCCTTCTCCCGACACATCGCGCGTGATCGATACGTTCGGCCCTTTCTTGCTGATTTTGTCGACTTCATCAAGATAGATAATCCCTTTCTCCGCCTTTTCGATGTCGTAGTCCGCGGATTGAATCAACCGCAGCAGGATATTCTCCACATCCTCCCCTACATATCCGGCTTCCGTCAACGGTGTGGCGTCTGCGATCGCAAAAGGCACGTCCAAAAACTTCGCGAGAGTTCGCGCGATTAAGGTTTTACCGCATCCGGTTGGGCCCAGCATCAGGATATTGGACTTTTCAATGTCTTTGTTTTTCGGGGCGCCGGCGGCCACTCTCTTATAGTGGTTGTACACGGCGACGGACATGACTTTTTTCGTTCGGGTCTGTCCGACGATGAACTTGTCCAACTCCGACATGATTTCAGCCGGTGTGGGAATATTGCTGACCAGTTCGTGACATTTAATGGTTTGCTCGTCTTTCAGGGTGTCATTGAAAAGCTCGACACATTCATTGCAAATATAGACATTCGGGCCGGCTATCAATCTCTGAACCTGCGCCGAGGAACGACCGCAAAAAGAGCACTTTTTATCTACTTTCACAGAACACATCCCTTCCCGACTTAAAGCTCTTTTTTCGCGGTGGTTTTCGTGATAATTTTATCAATAATTCCGTATTCGATCGCTTCTTCAGGGGTCATATACCGATCCCGGTTGGTGTCCTGCTCTATCGCTTCGATGGTTTTTCCCGTATGATGATGGATAATTTTGTTGATCTGGTCTTTCGTTCGAAGCAGTTCTTTCACTTGGATCTCCACATCGGCCGCGGCCCCTTTCGCTCCGCCCCAAGGTTGATGGATCATGACTTTCGAGTTCGGCAAAGACAGCCGTTTCCCCGCCGCGCCCGCCATCAGCAGCAAAGCGCCCATCGAAGCGGCCATGCCGGTGCATATCGTCGAAACAGCGGGTTTGATGCACTGCATCGTGTCATAGATCGCCAAACCAGCCGTCACGGAACCGCCGGGGGAGTTGATATAAAGATTGATGTCCTTCTCGGGATCTTGCGCTTCTAAAAAGAGAAGCTGAGCGACCACCAGGTTCGCCGTATGATCGTTTATCTCGCCGCCCAAAATGATAATACGGTCTTTGAGCAAACGCGAGTAGATATCGTAGGAACGTTCGTACCGTCCTGTCGTTTCGATCACAATGGGGACGATCTGATTGATGATGCGTTCCTGTTCTTTCTTTTCGTCGAAATAATCGTACATGGGGTTCACTCCTCTTCCCGGGTTGTGGATTCTTGGGATTCCGCCGAACTCTCAGGCGCTTCCGACGTTCGCTTCTCGTCCGTAAACTCTTCGTCCACGATGGTGACTTGGGTGAGAAGGTAGTCCAGCACCTCTTCGTCCACAATATTGGACTTGATCTGATAGCGATACTCGGGGTCATTCTTATATTTCGCCAAAAACTTTTCGGGATTGTTTTCAAAGGCTTCGGGATTCGAACGGATCATTTGCTGCACTTTTTCGTCGGTGACGGTAATATTCTGGCCTTTCGCCACCTTGTCGATCGACCAGGAAAGGGTCAACATCTCCCGAATCTCGGATCGCAGGTGTTCCAAGTACTCCTCCTCGCTTGGAAAACTGTCTTTCGACTGGTTGTATCTTCCGCTTTTTTTCATCTCTTCCGTATGCCGCTCCAAATACAGCTGCACCGTTTCAGGAGAAAAATCGACTTTACTCTTCTCCAACAGCGCGGTTTTGATCTGCTCTTTGGAATTCTTCGCTGCCACGGCGTCAAAATAAGCTTTATTGGATTTGTCCAAATGCTGGTAGAGGTCTTCGATGGTCTCGAGTTCCTCGGATACCTCGTGGGCAAAGGCATCGTTTGGTTCCGGAGGGATCAATTGATAGACTTCCTTAACCTGCACATGATAACTAAAGTTCAGCTTTTCGCCCGGCGCTTCCTTGGAATCGAAAGACCGTTCAAAAGCAAAGGAGTCTCCCGCTTTTTTTCCGACCAATTGCTCCACCATCGGCGTTTTATTTTCGGCTTCCAACAAAAGCGTCTCTTCTTTGCTGGAATACAGCTGCTTTTCTTCGGCGTTCATCACTTGATAATAGAATACGACCTTGTCTCCGTACACCGCTTCCGTATCCTTCGGGGATAACGCGGAATGGTCTTTGAGCATCATCTTAAGGGTTTCTTCACGCCAGATGGCGATCATTTCTTCGGAAGGAACCGGTTTTTTTACCTCTATCGTTTGATACTCCGGCAACGTGACTTCCGGTTTTCGATAGACAATAACCGGAAAAACCATCGACTTTTCTTCCTGTTTAAAACCTTCTTCAAAGGAGTAATCGAGGATATTTTCCATTTCCTTCTCGATATCTTCCTGTATCTGTTCGCCGAAATAGGTCATCAAACGCGTCAGAAGCTCCTGCCGGTTGATGGCGTTCTTAACGAGGTTCAACGGCGCTTTTCCTTTTCTGAAGCCGGGAATTTCAAGGTTGGCTCTCAACCTCTGATACTCTTTTTCCGTCTGTCCGGCGATATCTTCCTCGGAAAAAGTGTATCGATATCGAACGATATCCTGTCGTTCTTCAACCATTTCACGTTGCAAAATGTTTCCTCCTTAAATGATAGACACAATTTCTTGTTATTGACGTAATTATACCATTATTATTATCGGATACTAAAGCAGGCAGGCTTTCCCATCGTTCCGCCCGCCGAAAAAAAAGAGCGAGATCTTGACCCGCCCTTATCTGGAGGCAACGGACGGATTTGAACCGTCGAATAGAGATTTTGCAGACCTCCGCCTTTGACCCCTTGGCTACGTTGCCCAATGCTGGCTTATTATATCAGATGATGCCCGATATTGCAAGAGGAGAATGCGAAATCCTTAGCGCGCATTCTCCTCTGAGTCGGTTTAAGCACGGGTAGAAACCCGCTTAAGTTGATCTATCGGTTTTCTTTCAACCACGCGATCAACTCTTCCAACGTGAAGGCTTTCGGATTGAGTTTCGTGAGCGGCGAACGCAACGTTTGATCGGCGATGCCTTCCAAATCCTTCTCCTGTACGCCGAGCGCTTTTAAATGCACCGGAGCGTCAACGGACACCATGAGCTCCTCGATTCTTTGTAGAAGGCGTTCGAGCGACGGCGCTTCGAGATAATCCAACAAGCGCGCCACCTTCTTCGGTATCAAGGGGGCGTTCGTTTGAAGCATGGGTTTCAGTAGAACGGAACAGGCGAATCCGTGTTCCAGATGGAAGTCGACCGTCAATGGGTAGCTCAAGGCATGCAGTATCGTTGTGCGGGTTTGACTGAAGGCGATGCCGGCCATCATGCTGCCCAACGACACCTTTGTCCGAGCCCCGATATCTTCCGGGTTATGATAAGCTCGCAACAAATGATCCATAATCAGTTTGACTGCTTCCAAGGCGATCGGTTCGCTGAAGGGCGTCGAGCTGACTGCCCAAAAGGACTCGATGGCATGCACCAGCGCGTCAAGGCCCGTCGCGGCCGTATGCTTTTCGGGAACCGTCACCGTCAGTTCCGGATCGACGAAGGCATAATCGTTCCAAAACCACGGGGAAACCATAGACTTCTTATAATGGTTCACGGGATCGGAAAACACTGCCACATTCGTTACTTCGCTGCCGGTGCCGGAAGTCGTCGGTATCGCGATCAACTGTGTAGACCTGCGCGCAAAAGCGCGTTCTCCCAAAAGATAGGAGCGAATCCCGGCCGAAGCCGCAACGATCTCTTCTCGTTCGTCCCTTAAACATGCGACTGCTTTAGCCGCATCCAGCGCGCTCCCGCCTCCTAACGCGATGACGACCTCTATCTCATTGATACGAGCCAGGTACCCGCCTCGATCCACGCTCTCGCACGTCGGGTTGGGCTCGATCTCGTCAAAAACGAGCAAATCCGCCGGCGTTCCCGCCTCACGAATGATCCGGTTCAGAATCCCGCTGCGCTTCAGGCCCGTCGTCACCACCATGACCCGCTTATGCGCGCAAAGCTCCCCAATGCTCCGTGTAACCCCGACGCCGAAGGATACGTTTGTCGGCAAAAAGGACTGAAAAGGTTTAATATCCAAAGTTACTGGATCACCTTACCATTTTCGATAGACTTGGGGATTCTGGATAGCAACCCCGGAACGTTCGGTCATCGTGTAGGTGGAAGAACCCGGCAAATAGCCTACCGGTGGCGGCACAGCCGCTGAGGCTTTAACCTTCCAGAAACAATGGTAGAAAAGAGACCATTCCGTTTCGATACCGTTCGCGGTGGCGTAGTTTTGAACCGTTGTCCACTCCGTCCCTTTCGACCAGGTGGCCAACTGTTTCAAGAAGTCGCTGGTCCATTCGATATAAGAGTCCGACTGGTCGAAGTCGAACAGAACCGTTCCGTTGGACAGCGTCGCCTGGTCCCAATCGGGATAAGCGCCTTGATCCGCGGAAGTGGTCGCGATAAAAAGGCCCAGATTATTAAGGACCGAACCGCTGCCGCCGTTAAAGTTGTCGAGCCAGCTTCCCGCATGACACGTTTCCAGGATCACGGAAAACTTTACTTGGCTATATTCGTTGATCAAAGAGCGCAGCTGTGTCGGCGAGTAGGAATAGCCTCCTATCCCCACGGAGTCGTTGCCGCCGTGCCCGATCATGTATAGGACGATATTCGTGCAGTCGCGGGTGTTGACTAAATAATTGACCGCGTCTTCTATCCGTTGCGCCGGATTCGCCACGACAGACGGGCTCGAAACGTTGTACACATTGGCCGATCCGAAAAGTGTTTGCATATCGCTCAACACTTGCGCGTGGATCCCGACCACATCCGAATACAAGTTTTCGCCTGAGGTGCACCCGTTGACGACAACGGCTCCTTTTATGCGAAGAGAGATCTCTGCGGGAAACCAATTTTTACTCATCGTGATCGGTTTGGACCAAGCCCAGGGATTCCAAACGATCGCCCGGAAGTAACTATCGGAAGTGGGACTGTCCATTTGAGTCGGACGGACACCGTTGACCGTCGGCCACCCGGTCGTCGCTTCGTTAACGAGAATGGCTCCCGAAGTGCTGACCACCACGATCCGGCCTGGATGATCGTAGAATCCGCCCGGTTGTTCATCAACATAGAACAGCCACCCGTTTTGCCCGATCGGATCGGTCGCCCTCTCGCTGGCTCCTAAAATCGGCGAATAAGATCCGATAATCGCGCCGCTGCTAACCTGACCTAAAAGCAAACCGAGCATAGGGGTCGCCGGTGGATTCGGATAACCGTTTTCGGACAGCCA
>JAAYCF010000280.1 GCA_012744415.1 Thermotogaceae bacterium | reverse complement strand
TTTCATGACTTTCGGGACCTGGAGCTGGTTTTTATAATTAAACTTTTTCATCAGTTCCGGAACCGCAACCGTGCGATAGCGTTCTTTCAAAGGGCTGACAAAAGAAGCAGTGGCCCCCTGACTCGGGTGTTTTTCCTCTGCCGCCGGTTTCTGCGCTTTTTGTTTTTTAGCGCTCTGCTCTTCCGGCTTTTTGGCGCTTTGTTCCTCTATTGTAGCCGGGGCGGCTTCCCCTTTCTCTTTCTGTTTCTTTTCGCTCTTTTCTTTCTTTTCGCCCATGAGAAACCTGATAATAGAAAGTCCTTACAGGGACTTTCCTATCAAGCGACACCTCCTTTATTTTTTGTCAATCATTTCGCCGCACCGTTTGCAGACGCGGGCTTTCGTTCCATCTTCGAGCGTCTTCCACCCGACGCGGGTTTGCTTGTCGCAGCTGGGACAAATCAGTTGAACCTTCGATACATCGATCGCGATATTCTTGTCGATAATGCCGCCGCTTTTCTCTTTTTGCGTCGGTTTCTGGTGCCTTTTGACCGTATTGACCTTATCGACGATGACGGTCGCGTCTTTCGGAATGACGGTGAGGACTTTGCCTTTCTTTCCTTTGTCGCGGCCGGAAATCACGAGTACAAGATCGTCTTTACGAATATGAAAGTTGAATTTTTTCATTCTGTTTCCTCCCTACAAAACTTCCGGCGCCAGGGAGACGATCTTCATGAAGCCTTTGTCGCGCAACTCCCGCGCCACAGGTCCGAATATGCGGGTCCCTTTCGGAACATTCTGCTTATCGACTATAACCGCCGCGTTGTCATCGAAACGGACGTACGTTCCTTCGGGACGCCCGATCTCTTTATGCGTTCGGACGACAACAGCGCGTACGATCTCCCCTTTTTTGATGTCCGTGTGCGGCAAAGCTTCCTTAACCGTCGCAATCACAATATCCCCGATGGAGCCGTTCACGCGGTTTGAACCACCCATCACCCGTATGACCAGGATTTTTTTCGCCCCGGAGTTGTCCGCCACTGTCAATACAGATTCCTGCTGAATCATGAACCGGTCACCTCCGTTTCCAGCGATCCGGCCGCGTCGTTTCGCGCCTTGTCGGCAGCGATGCCGGTTTTTCCTCGCTGAACGATCCTGGTGAGGATGAAGTGTTTGTCACGGCTTAGCGGGCGGCATTCCTGAGCCTCAATGACGTCTCCGACGTGGCAAATCATCTCTTCATCGTGGACTTTGTATTTTTTCGTTTTCTTCACTTTTTTCGAGGTGGTTGTGTCTTTGACATACCGTACCGTGCTAATCACGACGGTCTTTTGCATCTTGTCGCTAACCACCGTTCCTTCTATCTTTCTGCTGGGCATTTTCTTCACCCTCCCTTACTTCTGTGAAGCGAGTTCTCTTTCGGTCAAAATCGTTTTGATACGGGCGATATCCCTTTTGACCGACTTCATCTTGTTGGTATTGTCTAATTGTTTCAAGGCTAATTGGAAGCGTAGGTTCATCAGGTCCTTTTTTAGCGCCTCCATTTTCTGTATCAATTCCTGGTCTGTTAGACCTCTAATTTCCTGAGCCTTCACAATTATTCACCTCCAATGGTGTGTCTTGCGACAATCTTCGTTAAGATTGGAAGTTTTGCAGAGGCCTTTCTTAATGCGGCTTTGGCTAAATCCTCGCTAACTCCTTCAATTTCGAAAAGGACTCGGCCGGGTTTCACGACGGCGACCCACTTTTCGACATTTCCCTTCCCTTTTCCCATTCTGGAATCCGCCGCTCTTTGCGTCACGGGTTTATCGGGAAAGATGCGGATCAAGACTTTACCCGAACGTTTAACCGTTCGAACCATCGCAACGCGGCAAGCCTCTATCTGCCGGGCGGTGACCCAGTGAGGTTCCAAGGCTTTGAGCCCCCAGTCGCCGATATCGACGGACGCTCCGCCTTTGGCCATCCCCTGCATCCGGCCCCGCTGTTGCTTTCTATATTTAACTCTTTTTGGCATTAACATGGTCTTTTCCTCCTATTCACAAGAAATCGCTGCTAAGGAAGCGCGCTTCCCTCTTACGCGGCGACGGCGCTCTGCTAATTGGCGACGTCTCCGTTATAAATCCACACTTTCACACCGATGATACCGGTTTTGGTTCTCGCCTGGGCAAATCCGTAATCGATGTCGGCCCGCAGCGTTTGCAGAGGAATCCGGCCTTCGCGATACCATTCGGTCCGCGCGATTTCGGCCCCGCCTAATCGGCCTGCCACCATCACTTTAATGCCTAACGCTTTGTTCATCAAGGCGTTTTTCATCACGCGTTTCATCGCGCGCTTGTGGGTGGTTCTCTTCTCGATCAGGGTGGCGACGTTCTCGGCGACCAACTGGGCCACTACTTCGGGTGTTTTGATCTCTTTGATATTAACGATGACTTCCCGCTTGGTCAGATTCTGGATCTCATTTCTGATTTTCGTGATTTCGACGCCTTTTTTACCGATCAGAATCCCAGGTTTTGCCGTCGAAATCGTGACGATCATCTTGTTCAGGCTCGGCCTTTCGATTTTTATCTCGTCAATATCTCCGCTCGCCTCGACCTTTTGACCGTTCCGAAGTTTTAATTCATATCGTCTTTTTGATATATGGCTTCTGACAGCCTGATCCTCTATCAGCAATTCGGAGTAGTGCTTACCACCAAACCATATCGATTGCCAATCTTTTGATACTCCTAAACGAAAGCCTCTCGGGTGGACTTTTTGACCCACGGTCACAATCACCTCTCTTAGTTTATTCTGATGCTTTGGATTGGTCTTTTACGACCACCGTAATATGACTCATCCGTTTTTGCAGAATGTCTGCCCTGCCTCTGCCTCTCGGCCATACTCTTTTCATCCGTGGACCGTCGTTGACGAACGCTTCGGATACGATCAGATGATCGACCGATAGCTGAAAGTTGTTTTCCGCGTTCGCTACCGCGGATTTCAGTATCTTCAATACGATTCTCGCTGTTTTCTGCGGAGAGAATTCGAGTATCGTGAAGGCTTTGTCCACTTTTTCGCCGCGTATGGTATTGACGATCGATCTGGCTTTGCGAGGGGAAAGACGGAGATGTTTCGCCGTAGCCCTCGCCTCGATGACGGGGATACTGCTTTCCTGCTCTTTCCTTTCGGCATGGAATATGGAACGTTTTTTATGCGCCATTGATTGTCACTCCTCTACTTGACTTCGCCTTTTTTGGCTTTTTTATCCGCATGGCCGCCGAATCGTCTTGTGTACGAAAACTCACCCAGCTTATGTCCGACCATGTTTTCCGAAACGTAGACGGGAATATGTTTGATGCCGTTATACACGGCAACGGTATGCCCGACCATTTCGGGAATGATTGTTGAGGCCCTGCTCCAGGATTTGATGACTTCTTTTCTACCCGCCTGGTTCAACTCCCGGATTTTTTTCAACAGTTTCGGATGTACAAAGGGGCCTTTTTTCGTCGATCTGCTCATCTTTCCTACCCCCTCCTATTAGTTTTTATTTCTTCGGCGAACGATGAATTTGTCAGAATTCCGTTTCCCTCTTCGCGTCTTATAGCCTTTTGCCGGTGTGCCCCAAGGGCTCTGAGGCTGTTTCCCGCCTTTGGTCTTCCCTTCTCCTCCACCCATGGGGTGGTCGCAGGGGTTCATCGTCATACCGCGAACGGTCGGCCGGATGCCTAACCAGCGCTTTCTTCCCGCTTTTCCGTGAATGATGTTCCCATTATCTTCATTTCCGACCGTACCGACAGTGGCATAACACGCTTCCCGGACTTTGCGCAACTCCCCGGAAGGCATTTTAAGCAGAGCGAAACCGCCCTCTTTTGCCATAATTTGCACGGCGCTACCGGCTGAACGACTGATTTGGGCTCCTTTTCCGGGAATGAATTCCACCGCGTGAACCATAGTTCCTACCGGAATCCGGTTCAAGGGCAGGGCGTTTCCCAAACGTATTTCGGCATCTGGTCCACTCATCAGTTCGTCGCCTACTTTCAAATCTTTCGGAGCCAGAATGTAGCGCTTCTCCCCGTCTTTATAGACCAGTAAAGCGATACGGGCGCTGCGGTTCGGATCGTATTCGATGGATTTCACTTTCGCCGGGATGCCGGTTTTATTTCTTTTAAAGTCGATAAGGCGATACCGTCTCTTCTGACCGCTTCCCTGATGGCGCGTCGTGATGCGGCCGTGATGGTTTCGGCCCGCTTTGCTTTTCAGCGGTTCAAGCAAAGATTTTTCCGGTTTCACATCTTTCGTCAACTCTGAAAAATCCGGAAGAATCATATATCGTCTGCTGGGGGTTGTCGGTTTAAATCTTTTCAATCCCATAGATCTCTCCCCTTTCTACCTATCGAAGACTCTGAAGTTCGGGTATCGAGTAACCGTCTACTAACTTTACGATGGCTTTTTTCCAGCCGCGAGTTTTCCCCCGCGTTACTCCCCGTTTCTTCGGTTTTGGCTTTACGTTTAAAACGTTGACTTTATCTACCCTTACGTTATAAATCTTCTCTATGGCCGCTTTCACCATGTATTTGTTCGCATCGGTGTGAACTTCGAAGGTGTACTTGTTCTCCTCCATTAAATAGTTCGTTTTTTCGGTGATGATCGGGCGCAGTAGGATATCCATATCGGTTAAACTAACGGACATTACCGAGCACCTCCTCGATTTTCGTAACCATGCCTTTTGTCAAGATCAGTTTCTCGTGGTTAATGATATCGAAGACGTTTAAACCATCGATACAGACCTCTCCTTCCGGTAAACCCGGGTTGTCCGCAATGATTACTTTCGTTTTCGGCAGGTTCTTGCCGGACTTCAAAACATTTTCGTAAGCCATCTTTTTATAAGGCAGCACGAACAGGGTTTTGAGGCCGGTCAGTTCGAACGTGTCCATGATTCCTTTCAATTCTTTGGTCTTTGGCGCTTTCATCGTCAAGTCTTCCAGAACGATGAGGTTTCCCTCTTGGAAACGGACACTTAAGGCTGATTTCAACGCGTCTCGTTTCATTTTTTTGTTCAGCTTTTTGCTCCAATCCCTCGGTTTCGGACCAAAAGCCACTCCTCCGTGTCTCTGATGCGGGCCCCTCAATGTCCCTTGACGAGCTCTGCCTGTATGTTTTTGCGGAAACGGTTTCTTTCCGGTTCCGGAGACTTCCGCTCTGGTTTTCGTACAGGCCGTTCCCTGTCGTCTGTTGGCGAGCTGCATATCAATGTACCGAAATAGCAGGTCTTTATTCGGGGTAACGTTGAAAATGTCATCCCGCAGGCTCATATCGCCAACTTGCCGTCCGCTGAGGTCGAGAACTTTAATTTCTGCCACAATGGTTCCTCCTTCCTAACTGTTTTTTATTTCGCTTTTTTTAGGTTGACTTTTACCGCTTTTCTCAGCATAAGCAGTCCGCCGGGGGCTCCCGGAACGGCGCCTCTGAGAGCGATGAGGTTGTTTTCGGCGTCTATTCGCACAATCTCGAGATTGTGAACGGTGACGCGTTCATTTCCATATCGGCCGGGCATCTTTTTGCCTGGAAAGGTTCGTCCGGGATAGGTGTGCTGGCCGGTGCTCCCCGGTGCCCGGTGGAACTTCGATCCGTGGGATGTCTCTCCGCCTCGGAAATTCCATCTTTTCATAACGCCCGTATAGCCTCGGCCTTTCGTAACGCCGATGACGTCTATTTTTTGCCCGAGTTCGAACAAACTGAGATTCAACTCTTGCCCGATTTGATAGTCATCGGGATTCTCGACCCGTATCTCCCTCAGATACCGCATGGGCTTCACGTTCGCTTTCTTAAAATGCCCTTTCATCGGATTGGTCGTGCTCTTCTCTTTCTTTTGCTCAAAACCGATCTGTATCGCGTTATAGCCATCGGTTTCCGCCACTTTTTTCTGACAAACAATACACGGTCCTGCCTGGATGACTGTCACCGGTACTGATTCATTCCCTTTGAAAATCCTGGTCATCCCGATCTTTTTTCCTAACAACCCGCTCATATGAGCACCTCCATCGGTTCACTAAGACTTAATCTCGACATCGACCCCTGCAGGAAGATCAACTTTCATGAGCGCTTCCACCGTTTTCGGACTGGGGTTTAAAATGTCTATGAGCCTTTTGTGCACTCTTTTTTCGAAATGTTCTCTTGAATCTTTATGTTTATGTGGTGATCGTAGAACACAGTAAATCGATTTTTCGGTCGGTAACGGAACCGGGCCTAAGACCTTCGCCTGTGTCGTCTTGACAATATCCACGATCTTTTTGGCCGATTGATCCAATAGTTCGTGATCGTATGCCTTCAATCGGATTCTGATCCGCTGCGATGACATCTATTGCTTCCCTCCTCTTTCCTAAACGAAGGAGAGCGTCGCTCTCCTTCGCAAAATAGTGTGCTATGCGATTACTTGTGCAATAACTCCGGAACCGACTGTTTTCCCGCCTTCTCGGACGGCAAACCGTTGCCCTTGCTCCATCGCGACCGGTTTAATCAATTTGATCTCCATAACGACGTTGTCTCCGGGCATAACCATCTCGACGCCTTCTCCGAGGTCAACGATTTCGCCGGTGATATCGGCAGTTTGCATGTAGAATTGCGGGCGGTACCCTTTGGAGAAGGGTTTGTGCCTTCCGCCTTCGTCATGTTTCAGAACGTATATGTTGGCTTTGAAATCGGTGTGAGGGGTGATGGAACCGGGTTTCGCCAAAACTTGCCCTCTTTCCACTTCATCCTTTTTGGTTCCTCTGAGCAGACAACCGACGTTGTCGCCTGCAATGCCTTCATCCAGAATCTTTCTGAACATTTCAACGCCAGTCACAACGGTTTTCTGGGTGGGGCGCAATCCGACGATTTCGATTTCTTCGCCGGTTTTGATGATCCCGCGCGTGATTCTTCCGGTCACGACGGTGCCTCTTCCCGTGATCGTGAAGATATCTTCAACAGGCATCAAGAAAGGTTTGTCGCTTTCTCTTTTGGGTTCGGGAATGTGTTCATCGCAAGCTTTCATCAATTCAAGGATCTTCTGATTCCACTTATTGTTGATATCGTCGGATTCCAGAGCCAATAGGGCGGATCCCCTAATTACCGGAATTTCATCTCCCGGAAATTCGTATTTGGACAGAAGATCTCGCACTTCCATCTCCACGAGATCAACAAGTTCTTCATCATCGACAGCATCCACTTTGTTTAGAAATACGACCATGGCGGGAACGTTTACCTGTCTGGCCAACAGCACGTGCTCTCGAGTTTGGGGCATCGGCCCGTCGGTCGCGGCGACAACCAGAATCGCGCCATCCATCTGCGCGGCGCCGGTGATCATGTTCTTGATATAGTCGGCGTGACCCGGACAGTCGATGTGGGCGTAGTGCCGGTTTTGCGTTTGGTACTCGACGTGTGTGACGTTAATCGTGATCCCTCTGGTTTTTTCTTCGGGCGCTTTGTCGATTTGATCGAAAGGTACGAAATCAGCGGTGCCGCCCATGCTGAGCGTCTTGGTGATCGCAGCCGTTAAAGTCGTCTTTCCGTGGTCGATATGGCCTATCGTCCCGATGTTTAAATGCGGTTTATTCCTTGCGAATTTCTCTTTTGCCATTCGAATCTTACCTCCTCGGTTAAATGATTGTGCTTAATTATCCTCTAACTTTCATTATTTTTTCCATCGTCTTCGCGTCGACTTCCCGGTATTGATGGAACTGTATCACGTGTGTCGCGCGCCCTTGACTGAGAGAGCGCAAAACCGTAGCGTAGCCAAACAGTTCTCCCAGCGGAACCTTCGCTTCCAAGATCCGGGCGGTACCCCGACTGTCGAATTTATCGACGCGGCCCCGACGGGTGTTGATATCTCCGATAATGTCTCCCAAATACTCTTCGGGGGTCGTAATCTCCACTTTCATAATCGGTTCCAACAAGTAAGGAGAAGCTTTCCGAAGCCCTTCCTTTATGGCCAATGATCCGGCGATCTTAAAAGCCAGATCGCTACTGTCCACTTCATGATAGGAACCGTCCAGCAGGTTGACTTTGATGCCGACAACCGGGTATCCCGCGACGATGCCATCTTCCAACGCTTCTTCGATACCGGTTTTAATGGCCGGTATGAACTCGTTGGGTATCGTTCCGCCGATGATCCGATTGACGAACTCGAAGCCGATGCCGCCTTCCAACGGTTCGACGGCAATTTTGACGTGCCCGTATTGACCGCGGCCACCGGATTGCCGGATAAATTTACCTTCGGCTTGGGCTTGGGAACGGATCGACTCGCGATAGGTCACCTTCGGCTGTCCGACACGGATATTCGCGCCATACTCCCGCTTCAGGCGATCGACGATGATCTCCAGATGCAACTCGCCCATCCCGCTTAAAATGGTTTGAGCGCTCTCTCTATCGACGTGAACTCTCAATGTCGGGTCTTCTTCTATAAGGGAGGTCAATCCTTTGGTCAATTTCGGCTCGTCATTTTTGGAGTCGGGCTCAATCGCGATTTGAATAACAGGTTCCGGAAATTCGATCTTTTCGAGCAAGAACGGCTCTGCTTCCGAAGTAAGCGTGTCCCCTGTCGACGTAAACTTTAGGCCGATCACGGCCACGATATCCCCCGCCACGCTTTCATCGATATCGAGGCGGTTATCCGCGTGCATTTGGATCAATCGGCTGATTCTTTCTTTCTTGTTCTTATTGACATTCAATACATAAGAGCCTTTCTTCAAAGTGCCGGAATAGATTCTCAGATAAGTCAAACGCCCGACGAATGGGTCCGCCACTGTTTTGAAAGCGAGCATCCCCAGTTTTCCTTCCGGATCGCTTAAGAGCTCGAAGGCTTCTTCGTCTTTGACGGCTTCCGTGGGAGGCACTTCCAACGGAGAAGGCAGGTAATCGACAACCGCATCGAGCAAAGGTTGGATCCCTCTGTTTTTGAAGGCGGTTCCGCAAAAGACAGGAACGATTTTCCCGGAGATGGTCGCCTCGCGTATGGCTCTTTTTAACTGGGCAATCGTTATCTCTTGTTCGGTGAGGTACAGCTCCATAATCTCGTCGTCATAAGAACCGACTTTCGTGATTAGTTCTTCCCGTAGTTCCTCCACCTTCTCAACCATCGCTTCGGGGATCTCCGACTCTTCCATTTGGAGCCCTTCAGCGTCGACCCAACGAATCATCTTTCGGCGGAGAATGTCACAGACCCCTTTGAAGGCATCTTCAACGCCCACCGGATATTGCATCGCTACAGGATTCGCGCCCAATCGCTTTTTCATGCTCTCCATCGACATGTCGAAATCCGCACCGATTTTATCGATCTTATTGAAAAAGGCAATCCGCGGAACGTGGTATTTGTCCGCCTGTCTCCAAACGGTTTCGGATTGCGGTTCGACACCAGCGCAGATGTCGAATACGGCAACGGCTCCGTCGAGCACGCGCAGCGAGCGCTCCACCTCTATCGTAAAGTCAACGTGCCCGGGTGTATCGATAATATTGATGCGATGGTCTTTCCAAAAACAGGTTGTGGCCGCGGATGTAATCGTGATTCCGCGCTCTTTTTCCTGTTCCATCCAGTCCATTGTCGCCGTGCCTTCATCCACGTTACCGATTTTATGTTTCTTCCCGGTGTAATAGAGGACGCGCTCGGTCGTCGTTGTTTTACCGGCATCGATATGAGCCATAATCCCGATATTCCTTACCATCTTTGTCACTAAATTAGGAGACATAACAGACCCTCCGTCTATGTCGCGGAGCCACTACCATTTGAAATGCGCAAATGCTCGGTTCGCCTCAGCCATTTTGTGCGTATCTTCGCGTTTTTTTACCGCATTACCGGTGTTTTCGTAAGCGGCAAGGATCTCATCGGATAAACGCGTTTTCATGGGTCGGCCTTTTTTCGATCGGGAAGCTTTAATCAACCAGCGAATGCCAAGCGAAGCCTTTCTTCTTTCGGTCACTTCGATCGGAACCTGATAAGTCGCACCGCCAACGCGGCGCGGTTTCACTTCGACAATCGGTTGGATATTGTCCATTGCTTTCTTGAAGACTTCGAGCGGTTCCTTCCCGGTTTTCTCGCGAATCACATCGAAGGCGCCGTAAACAACCTTTTGCGCCACCGCTTTTTTTCCGTCCCACATGATCGAATTGATCAGGCGAGTGACCATTAAGTCATTGTATAACGGATCAGGTATTGTTTCTCGGATTTCGGATCTTCTTCTTCTCATTCCATACTCCCCTTTACCCCATTACTTTGGGGTTTTCGCTCCATACTTGGATCTGGATTGTCTTCTGGCTTCAACCCCTGCCGAGTCCAGCGTTCCCCTGATGATTTTATAACGAATCCCGGGAAGATCTTTGACACGCCCGCCGCGTATCAATACGACAGAGTGTTCCTGCAGATTATGCCCCTCTCCGGGAATATATGCGGTGATCTCCGTTCCGTGAGACAAGCGGACTCTCGCGATCTTGCGCAAAGCCGAGTTGGGTTTCTTGGGAGTCATCGTTGTCACGCGAACGCACACGCCACGTTTCTGCGGGTTTCCGGCAAGCGCCGGAGCTTTTGATTTGGTGATGACCTTGGCTCTTCCTTTCCTCACTAATTGATTGATTGTAGGCATTAAAACGATGAAGGAAACTTTCTCCTTCCAGCCCTCCTTTCAGCTTCTTTAATAAATACGGCGTATTGTACAATTAAAGCGGGTGCGTTGTCAACCGCACCCGCTTACGATAATCAAAATTTACATCATAGACATTAAGAATTTTCTTTACGCCGGCGTCTTGCGTTTTTTCGGTTTTTCGTATACGCAGACCGGACAGGGTTCCTTCCGGATATGCTTTAAAAAGTCTTCTCGGAAGTTTTCGATAATCGACCGCAATGGCATCGCCACGGCTTGCCCCAAGCCACAAAAGGCTGTTTCTTCCATGGTATCCGAGATACGAAGCAAAAGATCCAGATCACTTTCCTTCCCGTTGCCTTTCGATATTCCTTCTAAAATGGACACGGCCATTCGGGTTCCCTCCCGGCATGGGGTGCATTTGCCGCAAGACTCGTGTTCGAAGAATTCCATCGCCACTTTCGCCGCCTCCACGCTGCAACTGTCTTCGTCCATCACCAGTATCACACCGGAACCGATCGATACACCAACCTTTGCCGAATCATAGTCCAGTTTGACGTTCAACTGATCCGGACGTATGAAGGTACCGGCCGTTCCCCCGGTTTGAACCATCTTCAAGCTTTTCCCTCCGGGCAGACCGCCGCCATAACGGTAGACGAGATCAAAAACGCTGGTTCCCATCGGAACTTCCACTAACCCGCGATTTCTTATGTTACCGACTAAAGTGAAGACTTTCGTTCCGCTGGAGGATGGCGTTCCGATCTCCTTAAACGCTTTCGCCCCATTCAAAATGATCCAGGGAACGTTCGCGAAGGTTTCGACGTTGTTGACCACCGTCGGTTTCTGATATAACCCGGCGACAGGCGGATACGGCGGTTTGAACCTGGGACGCCCGGGTTTGCCTTCGATCGATTCGATGAGCGCCGTTTCTTCGCCGCAGATGTAGGCGCCCGCTCCCAAGCGAATTGTCAGGTCGAAGCTGAAGGAAGTCCCCAGGATATTTTTACCAAGAAATCCCCACTCGTAGGCATCTTGGATCGCTTTGTTCAGGTTGTCAATGGACCCGTAGTACTCGCCGCGAATATAGATATACCCTTTCGAAGCGCCTACGCTGTAACCGGCGATAGCCATTGCCTCTATTACCGCGTGCGGATCCCCTTCCATAATCAATCGGTCTTTGAAGGTGCCGGGTTCTCCTTCGTCCGCATTGCACAGGATATACTTCACATCGGAATCGGTTTTGGCTGTGAACTCCCACTTTTTTCCAGTTGGGAATCCCGCGCCACCACGACCCCTGAGCGCGCTTTCTTTGAGTATGTCGATGACGTCCGACGGTTTCATTGCGCTAAGAACCTTTCCGAGCGCCATATACCCGTCTCGGGCGATGTACTCTTCGATCACGAGCGGATCGATGACCCCAACATTCCGCAACACGATGCGGGTTTCGCTCGTTTTCGCCTCTTCTGTGGGCTGGTTCTTCTTAATGATCTCTTCATCGATCATTAGAGCGGAGACGGCTCTTCCTTTCAGAAGATGCTCGGAAACAACCTTTTCCACATCATCTTTTGAACAAACTTCATAGTAAACCCCATCCGGAAAAATGGACACGAGGACGCCTTCGCGGTAAATGCCGAGCGAACCCGTCTCAAGAACTTCTACCATCGAATCCAGATTGTACTGGTTAACCAACTCTTGGAATAATTCCTTATAATACCGTGCTCCTTTTAAAACGCTTCCGGAATCAACGGATACCAAGACGGTTTGGGTTTTCATGTTCCCGCCCTCCCTTTTTTGCGATATCCGGCAATGATCTCGACGACGCGTTCAGGAGTCAGGTTTCCATAAAACTGGTCGTTGATCATGATCACCGGTCCAACCCCGCATAAGCCGAGACAACCGGTTTTTTCCAGGGTGAACAGACCGTCTTCGGTGGTTCCACCGAAACCGACTTTCAATTCTTCGAAAAGGGTTTCGATGATCTTCGCGCCTCCCGTGACATGGCACGGCAAGCTGTTGCAGACGCGGATAATGAATGTTCCGCGAGTTTTCGTCGAAAACATCGTATAAAAGGTGAGCACCTCATATACTTTCGAGAGGGGCACATTCAAACTTTCCGCGACGATTTCTGCCGCCTCGGAGGGGACGAAATTTTGATAAACATCCTGTACTTTATGTAAGCAGTTGATAAGGATATCGCCCTCTTCCAGGCTTTGTTCCTTTTTGACTGCCTCGATGATATCCTTCACTTTTTCCAATGTCTGATCAACGACCACGGTACACCTCCCTGAAATGCTTTTTTATTGTTCTTTACCTCTCTTTCGACCATTGAAACGACGGTTCCTTATGCCGGGGTTACTCTACTGATCGCTCCAAACCGGCAAACTCCGATACAGCTCCCGCAACGCGTACAGATCTCGGGATCGATCGTATGGGGTTTCTTGATCTCGCCGCTGATGGCGGAAACGGGACAAACCTTCGCGCAAGCCGTACAACCGACGCATTTCGACTCATCGATTTGATATCGGATCAGAGGCCGACACACCTTTGCGGGGCATCGTTTTTCTTTGATATGCGCTTCGTATTCATCTCTAAAATAGCGTATCGTCGAGAGGACCGGCTGCGGAGAGCTTTGTCCGAGGCCGCATAGCGAAGAATCGATGATCGACTGCCCCAGGGTTTCCAACTTCTCGATATCGCCTTCTTCACCTTCACCGCTTGTAATACGCTCCAATATCTCGTGCATCACGCGGTTTCCTTCCCGGCAAGGCGTGCACTTCCCACAGGATTCGTCAACGGAAAACTCCAAAAAGAACTTGGCGACGTCGACCATACATGTATCTTCGTCCATAAATACCATACCACCCGATCCCATCATCGTGCCGATGGTTTTCAGGCTTTCATAGTCGATTGGCATGTCGAGGTACTGGGCCGGAATGCATCCCCCGCTGGGGCCGCCCGTCTGGACCGCCTTAAAGGCTTTGTTGTTCGGTATGCCACCGCCGATATCATAAACGATCTCTCGCAAGGTGATGCCGATCGGAACTTCCACCAATCCGGTGTTTTTAATCTTCCCGGCCAGGCAAAAGACCTTCGTTCCCTTGCTTTTTTCAGTACCAATGCTGGCAAACCATTCCGGTCCCTTTAAGATAATTGTCGGGATATTGGCATAGGTTTCGACGTTGTTGTTCAACGTCGGTTTGTTCCAGACACCTTTCTGAGCCGGGAACGGCGGTTTGACGCGAGGTTGTCCCCGTTTGCCTTCAACGCTTTCGATCAGCGCGGTTTCCTCTCCACAAACGAAAGCCCCGGCGCCCATCCGTATCTCCAGATCGAAAGAGAAACCGCTGCCCATGATGTTCTCTCCAAACAAACCGTACGCTTTCGCCTGTTTGATGCCTTCGTTCAAACGTTCGATCGCCAAAGGATACTCCGCGCGAATGTAGATATACCCCTTCTGCGCCCCGATAGCGTAACCGGCAATGACCATCGCCTCCAGCACGCTATGGGGATCGCCTTCCAGGATGGAACGATCCATAAAAGCGCCGGGATCTCCTTCGTCCGCGTTGCACAAAACGTATTTTTCATTTCCCGGAACCTTTCGGGCCAACTCCCACTTTAAACCGGTGGGAAAACCGGCGCCCCCGCGGCCGCGCAGACCGCTTCTTTTAATTGTGTCGATCACCTGTTCCGGCGTCATCTCCTGGAGCACTTTTTGAAGCGAAAAGTACCCGTCGTGGGCGATGTACTCCTCTATGCTCATCGGGTCGATGATGCCCATATTCCGAGTCGCGATTTTTACTTGTTTCGTAAAAAACGGGTGATCGTCATAGGCGCTCGTGATCTTCACTTTCGTATTTGGGTTCTCGAAAAGTTTGCTTTCAACGATCCGCCCTTTGAGCAAATGTTCCGAGACGATCAGTTCCATATCAGAAGGTTTCAGTTTTTGGTAGAAAACTCCCTCCGGATATAGAATCATCAACGGCCCGGCGTCGCACATCCCCATGCATCCCGTTTCAACCACTTTCACCACGTCTTGCAAAGCGTACTTTTCGAGCGTGGCCCTTAAGGATGTAAGACAACTTTCTTCCCCGGAAGAGATGCAAGCGCCGCCTGCGCACAGCAATATCGTGTTCGTCGCGGCTCTCGCCTCCACCTGAGGGGCGACGACTTCGTTAGGGATCGAAGTTTTTTCACCTGTATTCATCTATATTTCTCCTTTTCTGACCATCAAATCGCTGACAACCTTTCCGCCAAGGATGTGTTGCTGGACGATTCTTTTGGCTTGCTCGGGGGTCACATGCCCGTAGATGATCGGCGATTGTCCCTCCATATGGACCTCAACCGTCGGTTCGACTTCGCACAAACCCATACAACCCGATTGCACGACCGAAAGATCATCTATCTTGTTCTCAGCCAATTCACTGACGATCGCCTGTAAGGTGTCTTTCGCCCCCGCAGCTATCCCGCACGTGCCCATGGCGACGACGATCTTTCCTTTCTTCTCAGTATCTCTCATCTGAAGGTCTTTGAGCGATTTTTCTTTGATTTTCATTAGTTCTTCAAGACTTTTTACCTTTGCCATAGTCCCAATCACCCCCGGTATTTTTTCAAAATCTTCGGTACTTCATCCGGCGTCACGCGGCCAAAGAAATCTTTCTCCCCGATAAGAACCACGGGAGCCATACTGCACGCGCCCAAGCATCTTACTTCGTGAATCGAAAACCGCCCGTCTTGCGTCACTTCCTCGATGTCGACTTTTAGTTCTTCTTTGAGACGGTCCAGCACTTTATCCGCGCCTTTAACATAACAAGCGGTTCCCAAACACACTTTAATCTGATTCTGCCCTCTGGGTTTCATCGTAAAATAATGATAGAAGGTCACAACTCCGAAAACTGTGCTTTCGGGAATATCCAACCGTTTCGCGATGAAAGACTGCACCTCAGAGGGGAGAAACCCGAATAAACTCTGCGCTTTATGCAAAACCTCTATCAATACGCCTGGCCGATGGCTATTCTGTTCGATGAATGCGTCCAGCTCATGATAGAGGGTTTCATGTCGGGCGCATTCCGTGCAATTCTCTGTTGACAATGAAAACACCTCCATTTGATCCTGATAACGATGACAATCTATATCTTTCGATGGTAATTATATCATAACCGATTTAAAAATCAACGGAAAAAGGCCTCAGAATTGAAGCCGGGTTAACCTTCAGAGACCTTTAGGCAACTTCAACACGCTTACCCGCGATCACCTGTAATCGCAAGAAAGGCGAATCCTTTGGGGATCTCTCTCTCCTTTAATCAATAAGAATTTAGGGTCATTCGGTTTCATGGTATAATTCACGAAGACCATATAATAAACGAATTCAGGAGGGAGATTTATGCAGATCAACGCTTTCATAGACGGGAAGCCATATACTTTTGATCAGCCGATGACGGTGCTGGAAGCATGCAAAAAAGCCGGGAGGGAGATTCCGACGATCTGTTATCACCCATCGGTTAAGAGCATCGGCGCTTGTCGTATCTGCGTCGTCGAAGTGGAGGGTTTTCGAGGCCTTCAAGCCGCGTGTACGCTTCCTCTATCCGATGGGATGAAGATCAAGACTCATTCCCCGCGCATCGCTTCTTCACGCAAGATGAATATCGAATTGCTGCTCTCGCGGCATCCTAACGTATGTATGACCTGTGAGTCAAACGGCAATTGCAAACTCCAGACGCTCGCTTACGAGTACGGTGTCGAAGAACCTGCCTATGGCGTACAGTTGCGCGGACTGGAACCCGATGATTCGAGCTTGTTTATCTACCGCGACCTTAACAAATGCGTGCAATGCCAACTTTGTGTCCGCGTATGCGATGAAGTCCAGAATATGTCGATTTACTCGATGGCGTATCGTGGTTATGAAAGCCTTCCAGAACCGCCATTCGGAGAGCTTCTTGGCAGTTCCGAATGCGTTTCTTGCGGTCAATGCGCATCGATCTGTCCCGTCGGGGCGATCGTGGAAAAACCCAGCATGGGTAAAGCGCGGTGGTGGGATCTGAAGTCGGTCAGGACGACCTGCGCCTATTGCGGTGTGGGATGCCAGCTCGATATATATTACAACCCGAAAAACAACGAAATTGTCAAAGTTATGCCTTCCGAAGATAATCCAGAAGTGAACGACGGTATCGCTACCTGTGTGAAGGGCAAGTTTGGATATGAGTTCGCCAATCATCCCGATCGATTAAAAAAACCTCTTGTCAGAAAAGATAACCGATTAGTGGAAGTCGAGTGGGCGGAAGCCTTAGACTATACAGCCGGCCGGATGAAGGAAATTTTACAGAAGTACGGTCCCGACGCTTTCGGATTGCTCGCGTCGGCGCGATGTACCAATGAAGAAAACTATATGCTCCAAAAGCTCAGCCGCGCCGTTCTAAAAACGAACAACGTCGACCACTGCGCCCGTTTATGCCACGCGTCCACCGTCGCCGGATTGGCAATGAGCTTTGGCAGCGGCGCGATGACAAATAATCTGCTGGATATCCTTCAGGCCGACGTGATCCTTTTAACCGGAAGTAATCCGACCGAGAACCACCCGGTTTACGGATCACGAATCAAAAAAGCCATACGTCAAAACGGAACCAAACTCATCGTCGCGGACCCGCGAAGAACCGAATTAGTCGACTATGCCACCCTCTGGCTAAACCAAAAACCCGGGACGGATGTCGCTCTGTTCAACGGTCTGCTCCATATCATCGCGTTCGAAAACTTGGCCAACGAAGCCTTCATCGCCGAACGAACCGAAAAATGGGACGAAATGAAAGAGAGTCTGAAAGCGTTCGATCCGAAAACCGTTTCCGAGATCACCAGCGTACCGGTTGATCTCCTCTATAAAGCAGCGCGACTTTACGCCGGGGCCGACAACGCGGCGATCATCTACGCAATGGGCATCACGCAACATGTCTGTGGCACCCATAACGTTATTTCGCTGGCGAACCTCGCCATGGCGACGGGTAATTTAGGACGGCCTGGGACGGGCGTGAATCCGCTCCGCGGACAGAACAACGTTCAAGGCGCCTGCGACGTCGGAGCGCTTCCGAATGTTTACACCGGCTACCAGAAGGTCGTCGATCCGGCGATTCAGAAGAAGTTCGAGGAATTCTGGAATGTCACCGGTTTGCCATCCTCCGTAGGATTGCCGGTTACCGAAATGATCGGGAATCCCAAGATCAAAGCCATGGTGATCATGGGTGAAAATCCCGCGTTGTCCGATCCCGATTCGGAACACGTCGAAAAGTCCCTGGCTGAGCTCGAATTCTTCGTCGATATCGACTTGTTCATGAATGAATCCAACGCCTACGCCGATGTGATCCTTCCGGCGGCCAGCACCTATGAAAAGGACGGTACCTTCACAAACACCGAAAGAAGGGTACAGAAGATTAGAAAAGTGATTGAACCCATCGGGGACAGCAAACCCGATTGGTGGATCGTTCAGGAGATCGCCAAACGTCTCGGGTACGAGATGCACTTCCAAAACGCTGAAGAGATCATGAACGAAATTCGGCGGTGCACTCCCATCTACGCCGGCATCTCTTATGAAAAGATGGAGCATACGGGTGTCCAGTGGCCCTGCCGGACGGATGAAGATCCCGGCACGTCCATCCTTCACACGCAAAAGTTCTCTCATCCGGATGGGAAGGGAAAGTTCACACCCATGACCTACAAAGACCCCCCCGAAACGCCGGACAATGAGTACCCGTTCTATCTATCGACGGGACGCATCCTCTACCATTACCATACCGGAACGATGACGCGAAGGGTCAAAGCACTCGACGAGAAGGAGCCGGAAGTGAAGATCGAGATCAATCCGAAGGACGCTCAAGCGTTAGGGGTAAAGAGCGATGACTGGGTTCGGTTAACGAGCCGCAGGGGAAGCATCGAAGGAAAAGTCCGCGTCACCGAGCGGTCCGTTCCCGGTTTAGTCTTCGTCCCCTTCCATTTCGCGGAATCCCGCGCGAATGTTCTGACATCCGGAGAGTTCCTGGATCCTATCGCAAAGATTCCTTCTTTCAAAGTCAGCACGGTCAAGATACAAAAGATAGACCATAAAACAGCGGAGGTGTAAGTTAGAACTATGAGCGTCAAACCAGCAGAAGTATTCGAAAGCTATTGTTGCACAACGTCTTTAGCAAAAACCCAGATGACCCCGATGAAATTGTTCCTCTTGGGGATCCTGGCTGGTGTGTACATCGGATTCGGAGCGATCTTCGCCACCACAGCGATGACGGGTGTCGCCGTATTCGGTCTGCAAAAAGCGATCGGCGGTCTTGTCTTTAGTGTCGGACTGATCTTAGTCGTTGTCGCCGGAGCCGAACTGTTTACCGGAAATGTCCTTTTACTTATTCCCTTGATGGAAAAAAAGGTTAAAGCATCCGGCTTTTTCAAGAATTGGACCATCGTTTTCATTGCCAACTTCGTCGGCTCGCTGCTTCTGGCTTGGGTTTTCCTCGGGACTGAACTATGGCGTTCCGGAAACGGGCTCTCCGCCGTCGGAGAGCAAGCGCTAACGATCGCCAACGCGAAAGCCGGATTGACTTGGGGGCAGGCCTTTTTCCGCGGAATGCTCTGTAACATTCTGGTTGATCTCGCGGTTATTATGACGATGGCGGCCAAAAGCACCTCCGGGAAAATTATGGCCATCATCTTCCCGATATCCGCATTCGTTGCTTCCGGGTTCGAACACTCGATCGCCAACATGTATTTCGTTCCCGCCGGCCTATTCATTAAGGGCGCGGCTGCGGCGGACGCTGTGGCGAAGTTCTCGAATCTCAACTGGGGCAATTTCCTGATGAATAACCTCATCCCGGTGACGTTAGGGAATATCATTGGACCATTCCTGTTCCTTTGCATTCCTTATTTCCTTGTTTTCCGGAAAAAATCCGCGTAATCCAAACACGTTTGGAAATAAGACCGCTTTGGCGCTTCTCGCTAGTTAAGCCGAGAAGACCAAAGCGGTTTTTTTGAAATTACGATCGATGTCGTCCCCCAACCCCTCGTTTCGATTCGGTCGCGAATCAGCGCACCCATCCATTTTCGTTTTTCGTCTCTTAATCTTAAAGACCAGCGGTCGAAAGCCCGCGACGGCTCGATACTTGTCCAAAGGTGAGAAGATCGTGTATACAGAAATGGCGGATAAAAAACCGCTGATCATTTTAACGGGAGGGATCTCCCGCCGCATGAACCGTGTTTTTAAGGGTTCTCTCGAGATCGACGGCCTTTCTTTTATAGAGCTGTTGTTAAGAAATTTAAGCCCCTTATTCCGCGAAACGCTCTTGGTTGGCTCTCAAAAAGAGCTCGAACGTTACCAAGGCGACCGGCGCGTGAGGATCGCCGCTGACCGGTACACCGGTATCGGCCCTTTTGCTGGAATACTCACCGCTTTCGAGATCACCGAGGCGGAAGAAATCTTTCTATGCCCCTGCGACAGTCCCTTCGTATCTGCTCGCATCGCCCACGAATTATTCGCGGCGCGCAGCGGGTTTAACGCCGATATCACGATCCCCCTCTCTGATAATCGATTTTACCCGCTTATCGGCATCTATCACCGAAAGGTTATCCCACACATCCGCCTTCTTGTCGAACGCGACCGAAACGCGATTCGTTTTTTATTTCGGAAGTGTCCGACGCTAATGGTCCATTTCAAAGACCCCGCCCCCTT
>JAAYCF010000279.1 GCA_012744415.1 Thermotogaceae bacterium | reverse complement strand
GGGTATCATCGCTATGGATAAGATGAGCCGGCGCCTTTCAGAAGATCATCGGCGGGCAAAAGCGTTAGCCGCAGGCCTTTCAAACCTTAAAGGGGTCGCGGTATTCTCAGAGCAATTAGACATTAATATGGTTTTTTTCACGATCGACCCCGGCATCGACACACGCGATAAATCGCGTAATCGAGAAGTCGGCAAGCGGCTCGGTATGTTCCTGAAAGAAGAGTTATTCAAGCAAAACATCAAGATTAACGGCCCGGAAGGTCAGGTTTACCGATTTGCCACCCATTACTGGATATCTGACGAAGATATCGCCAAGGTCCTTACCTGTATGGCGAAAGCGCTCGAAGACTTCCCCCGAAAGAATGGATAAACAAATCTCCACATATAACGAGAGCGCTCTCCACGATAGTCTCAAAGCATACTACAAAGGGGACGACGGACTTTCGGAGGTAGCGATAAAAGGGTATTACGTCGATGTCCTCAGGGACGGAACGATCTATGAAATACAAACGGCCAACCTCGGGGCGATGAAGCGCAAACTTTCGATGTTAATAACGGATTGGCCGGTTGTTGTCGTGTATCCGATACCAGCCGTGAAATGGATTACACGGATAGACGATCAGGGTAAGGGGGTGTATCGCAGAAGGTCACCCAAAAAAGGAACCGGTTACGATGTCTTCAAAGAACTGATCTATCTGGCGCCCCTTCTACCCAATCCGGCAATCACCATCGCTCTTGCCTTTGTGGAAGTGGAAGAAGAGCGCTGCGATGACGGAAAAGGCAGTTGGAGAAGAAAAGGGGTGAGCATTGTCGATCGGAAGCTGCTTTCGATTCAATCGACGCAAATGCTTTCGGATCCGGAAGAGTACCGAAGCTTCCTCCAACTGGATGAAAAGAGCCCCTTCACGACGGCAGACATCAAGCGAAAACTCTCGGTATCGGCTTCTCTTGCGTCGCGGATCGCCTATTTCCTGAGAAAAACGCAGATGTCGGAGTTCATCGGAAAAACAGAGAGGAAACATCTGTATCGGTGGCGAGCGGAATCAGACCCTATCAGGTCAGGTTTCGAAACGGTGAAAGGAGAAAGAGGTGAAACACGAAAACTTTACAATGCGTGAAGAGAAGGCCCATGCGATATCCCATAGCGCAGGGGTGCTTCTCGGGGTTTTGGCGCTTGTACTCCTGACTGTTTTTTCTGTCATGGACCGAGATCCCATCAAGATTTTCAGCAGTATCGTTTACGGTATTACCATGATCGTTTTATATTTGAGCTCCACCCTCTACCACGGATTCCAGAAAGAAAACATTAAGAACCTCTTCGAGATCTTTGACCATTCTTCGATATATTTGCTCATTGCCGGAACCTACACGCCGTTTTTGTTGACTGTCTTCCCGGGTATAACGGGTTGGGTTCTCTTCGGCGTCATTTGGGGTATCGCGTTATTCGGCATTGTGTTCAAAATCTTCTTTATCAAAAGGTTCGTCGTGCTCTCGACAATGCTCTATATCGCGATGGGTTGGTTCATCGTTTTCGCTCTCCGCGCCGTGTTTAACGCCTTGAGTCCTCGCGGTTTCTTCTTTCTGCTATTCGGCGGGATCATGTATACCGCGGGAACATTTTTCTACCTCTATCGCGGTTTTCGCTACCATCATCTGGTCTGGCATCTTTTCGTCTTGGCCGGAAGTCTTTTTCATTTCTTCGCGATTTTGTTCGATATCGTTCTGACATAACAGAAGCCCGCTGAAGGCCAGCGGAAAGGGTAAAGGAAAGGGAAGATGCTGCCGAAAGAAATGATCAGGAGAGTTTTCTGCATAGGTAGAAACTACCGATTACACGCGCAGGAGCTGAACAACGCTCTCCCGGAAAAGCCGGTCGTATTTTTAAAACCGAAAGAGTCGGTTTTTTTCGAGGGGACGGATATAATCCATCCCGGCTGTGGGAGGGATTTACAGCATGAATCGGAGTGGGTGGTACGGATTGGAAAAGAAGGGGTTTTCAAACAAGGGGAATCGGCCGGAGACTGGATCGATAGTATGACGCTGGGATTGGACCTCACTCTACGCGATCTGCAGGAGGCGCTCAAAAAAAAGGGGCTCCCCTGGGAAAAAGCGAAGTCTTTTGATCGGAGCGCCCCTTTAGGCGATTTTGTTCCCTTTAACCCCGAGTTGTCCCTCAACGGGATCACTTTCACTTGCCACGTAAACGACCGTTTAAGGCAGACGGGAAACACGGGGGCGATGATCTTTCCGATAGAAACGTGTTTAGCAGAGATATCCCGCTATTGGCGGTTGCTACCCGGGGATATCGTGTTTACGGGCACGCCTGAAGGCGTCGGGTCCTTGTCGCCCGGAGACAGAATCACTATCGCTTCCGCTTCTATCGGCGTTTTTACTTGGAACATCGTATAACGGTGAAATTTCTCGACCTATTGCGTCGTCACCGATATCGGTAATGTCGAATGGGTACCTCCCGCTATTGCACCGAATGTTCCGTTCCGGATTTCGACCAGTTCTTTTCTGCTCGTATTCACTTGCCAGTAAAAACCTTGCCAGGTCGCCAAGCGGATATGGAACAAGTACGGATAAATCTGGGCTTTATTCCAGTCATTAGCGTATGAAAGAACCGTGCTTTGAGCGGCGATCTGGATGGATTGAGATTCAATGACATAAATTAGATACGCGTCGTGGAATCGGATTAAAAACCGAGTGGGAGGCACATTGTTCGAACCACCGATCACTTCGAGCGTGACATTCATCTGAGTATCATGACCGACATTCGTGCCAAATTGGCCATTGGTGGTTTTAAAGACCTTCTTTTGAGAGGTGTTAATCTTCCAGAAAAAGCCTTGCCAGGTGCTGAGTCTCATATGGTACAAGTAGGGCTGCACTTGTTGTACGATCCAGCCGGTACCGTACGACAGCACTTTTCCGTGGGCCGCAATTTGTAGCGTTTTACTGGACGGGACATAAGCGAGGTAAGCGTCTGTGAAGTTCAAACGGAAACTGCTAGCCAACATGAGAGCCGCCAGGACCAGGATCAGAAAGACAAACAGAATCGGTATTTTCTTCATACTTTTCATACCTCCTTTTCTTCTCTTACACTCCCTAAACGACCGGTCACAGATTCCCCAACGTCGATAACGCATGCCTTATTAGGTTAAATTATACTCCCTTTTTCGGAAAAATACACATTATTAACGCTCGAGTCACCTCGACTGGAAAAAGGGCGGAGGTCGTGACGGCGGGATTCAGATCATATCGAAATGCTCTCCCCCGATTCGAACGGAACTGTTGTCGACGGGTTCGTCTGGCGGTAAGTCTGAAAAGAAGCAAACGAAGGCAATCATTACGCGCGCCTGTGGGCAGGTTTTTTTAAAGGAGGGCGCGCCCTACAACCCGAATGATCGCGATCACGGAGTTATCTTAATGCGTGAAATATCTCTTTATGCGTTCGCCGTTTTATTTCGTCGATTCGCGAAAACCGGCGATCGCTCTTGTCCGTAAGATGAGAGTAAGAAAAAACATGAGCGCCAGAGTGATGCACCCGGAAAGGATGAAGGCAGAAGAGACCGTATACGCATCGGATATCCAACCGACAAAGGTATTTCCGATCGGCGAAGAACCCGTGTAAACGAGCGCGTAAATGCTCATCACGCGACCTCTATATTCATCATCGGACTGCACTTGCATCGAAGAATTCGCCGTCGTCGTAAACGAGATATTGGACATCCCGATTCCGGCCACTAAGACCATCGCGAGCCAAAACTGTTTGACAAACCCCGTGATAATAAACAGAACAGCCGTCAGAACAGGCAGTACCCTCATAAAACCTTTTCGAATTCCTTTCCGGCTATTAGAAGCCAAGGACAGGGCGCCGATCACAGAACCCACTCCCAAACTGGCCATCAGAAAGCCGTATCCGGAAGCGTCCAGATTCAGTTGGTTCTTCGCTAAAACAGGAACCAAAACGCTATAATTCATGGCGAAGACACTGACGATCGCGAGCAAGGCGATCGTTTGAGTGAGTTCGCGGTTTCGGAAAACGTACCGCAGTCCTGCAAGCATATCGGGGACCCAATTCCTGCGCTTATTCTGGATCATTTTATCCGGTACCTTTATTTTCCACAAACCGGCCAACACCGCGAGAAAGGTGACCCCGTTGATGAAAAAACACCATCCGGCCCCCACCCACCCCATCATCACGCCTGAAAGCACGGGCCCGACGATTCTGGCCAAATTAAAGACAGTTGAATTGAGGGCGATCGCGTTGAGCAAGTTTTCTTTGCCTACCAACTCCGTCATAAACGACTGCCGCGCTGGAATATCAATGGTTTTTATGATTCCCAATGAAAGAGAGACGATGAAAACTTGCCAATAAGCCACCTGACCGGAAAAGATCAAAATAGCCAAAACAAAGGCCAACCCCATGGAAATGGTTTGCGTGTACAGTAGAAGTCTGCGCTTTGGAAATCGGTCGACAAAGACCCCTGCAACGAGAGAGAACAAAAGAACCGGAGTGAACTGCGCGACACCTAATAACCCCAATAGCAGAGGAGAGTCGGTGATCTCCAGGACTAACCAGGACTGCGCCGATGTTTGCATCCAGGTTCCGATTAACGAAACCATATGCCCTGTCCAAAAGTATCGAAAGTTTTTTACCGTAAGCGCCGGGAAGGCGCGATAAAATTTTTGCCTTAAAAACTCCATCGATGAATCAACCCGTTTTCCTTTATCATTGATAGATTCTGTATCAATATCAGTTACCGTTCGTCCTCTCGGCGGTTTACCAGAGTACGCGTGCCAGTTATCGCGATTTCGAAACGGTCCGCGCTGCTACACCACATTAAAACAGAACGAAAAAACGGTAATTCGCTTACCTTACTTTACCACAAATTACTCTGTTTTCCTCCCAACACAAAACGCGTCATCCTGTTCAGGTTTTTTCTTCGCATGAAGTGAGTAATATTTTCCTTAATACCTCGCCTATACTTCTCCCGCCGGCGTAGAGAAAAAAAGGAAGAAAAATAAATTTAACGCCCCGGTATTTTTTGCTGTTTTTGATTTTTCGGCTTTTCCAGAGCTGATAGAATCACGATCAGGTATAACAAGATACCTCCGTTGGCAAATAGAATCACTCCGACGACCAATCCGGGCAGGATAAAAGAAATCAACATGGACGTCCCGAACAGAATTGAAAGGACTGCCAAGATCAATTGAGTGATGAAAAGTCTTTTCAAAATCAAGGGGTTCTTTCTCCACGGTGTGGTTGATTTTTCTAACCGCGACCTTACCGTTTTTATAATCGTGATGATTCCACCAAGTATATTCAAAATCCCAATGATACTCGTCAACGGTTTCACCAGTATTTCAGGAATAATGACGGATACGATCCCCAACGTTGCGAACAGAAGTCCAATAAAAACCATTAACCAGCTGCGAGGAAAAGCGCCGACAGGCGTACTACCTGACACCAGCATTTGAACAGCAAAAATGACCATCAGCAGTCCGAGTTGCGCGCTCCCGGAGAACGGGAGCTGTCCCAAATTGATTGGAATTAACAGCGCTCCCAACAACATCATAAAAACGCCGGTTACCAAAAGCATCGTTTTATCGGTCGAAAGCGTAAACCTCCCGGGATTGGCGTTCTCCGCCTGCGGAAAAGTCAGGTAAATCTTTCTGAGAACCAGTGCGAGATAGATGATCGCGATCCCGAAAATCGAGGCGATTACGGCAGTTAAGGTTATACTGAGCAAGTGGCGCATAAAAACGATAAATCCAATGATTATAGAAAGCAGATATACTGTACCGCAGCTAAAAATCAGATGTCGGAAAATGCCACCGTAGTTTAACCAGGTTTGTAGTTTCCTTTTTGAAAAATACATTTGAAGAAGCATCAGCAAGCTGCCGGGAGTGAAACAGACAAACAGCAGTGCGCGGGGGATCGCACCTAAAAGGTCGGGGATAAAGCAGCTTACGATACCCACTCCGGCAACCGCAATACCGAGAGCAATTAAGGGTATCGACCGATTCATATCTCCAAAAGGCGTTTTGCCGAGGGTAATGCTTTGCAGAGCAAAGATAAACAGAAGCAATCCATACAACCCATTTTCATAATAGGGCAGTAACCCCACCGCTACCGGAAAAAGCAAAATTCCTGTAAGGAGCACCATTAACCCGGCGATCAACAGTAGCGCCGCTTCCAAAGGAAGACTGGCTTCGGTCTTGAAGAGGTTTTTGACTACGTCTTTCATCTTAGCTTAATAGTAAGTCCCTTTGATACGATAGTTTTCGCGACGTTCGGCCGCTGTATTTCGAGCGATTTTGTCAAATTCCGGGCGGTTTTCTCTGTATAACCGATCATACCCACGCATTTCTTGAGGTAAAATAATGATCAGGGATTTCTTTTCCAGCTCCTGAAAAATTGTGTCGATTGCTTCATCGACCGTAACCGAATTGGGGGGCGGTGTTAACTCTCCGAAAATTGCGGTTCGAATATTTCCCGGACATATGGCACTAAAATTTAGCCCTTCGACTTCCAACTCATACTGCAAACTCTCGGTCATGGATATCACCGCGCTTTTGCTCGCGGCATAAACCGCCTGATAGGGGACCGGTACCCTACCGGCGATAGACGCGGTGTTAACGATATGTCCAAACCCCTGTTCCCGCATGATGGGAATGGCGGTGTAAGTACCATAGACCACACCCATAAAATTCAAATCCATAACATTCTTCCAGATTTCGAAGGTAACTTTTTCGGTCTGAATCGTCATTCCAACGCCCGCGTTGTTGAATACAAAGTCGAGATGCCCTTCCAAAGCTTTGGCGTTATAAATCAGTTTTTCGACTTCCTCCCGCTTCGTGACATCGGTAAGCTGAGGGAAAACCTTCCCGGGGTATTTCAAACTTAAGCGATCGAATTCTTTCGTCAGATTTTCCTTATTGAAATCACCCATAAATACTGCTCTCGCCCCTCTTGAAAGCAAATGTTCCGCAAGGCCCAGACCGATACCCGAAGCCGCTCCCGTTACCACTGCCACTTTGTCAAAAAAACCGTTCATACCTTTGCTTCCCCCTTTTTATAATAGAGTTTTCGAATAACCGCCATTGAGGCTTCCTGAACACTTGAACATCATTGCATCGATATAATTCACTGCCGGCAACTCCGATAAAGATTTGATGACATGGCTTTGTAAAGGATGACGTTCCGGTGTGAGCATCGTCCATTGCACTCTGCCTTCACCATACCAGGCTTGTTTTATCGTTATTTCCTGCGGGTAAAGGGTCGCTTGGCTTACGGTCGCCCCTCCTTTGCCAAGATTGGGTAAATAACGCCAGCCAAACAGGTTAATTTTCGAGTGCTCGTTCATTTTACGCATATCTTCCGGTGAAGCCCCTTTTTTTGTATAAAAGTCGATTCCAAGGAAAGTACAGCTCTCATAACTGGCAAATGTGAACCAATGATCCTCTACATGGCGCTCATTGGCGATGTCAGCGAATACCTTGGGTACCCCGTCCTCTTCTCTCCCACCGATGATTGGACAGGTTTTGTTTTCCCAAACCACCAGGGCGTAATCGCCATAAAGCTCTTCGGACTTACTGGTAAATTTAACCGGCACTGTTACTTGTATCAGTCGATACTCCCCACCCGACATCCAAACCACATCCCGGCAGTTGGAATACTGAACGGTAAGGATCGGTTCACGGAGTTCGAATACTTCGGGTAAATATTGGAGCAGCGCTTCCTGATCGGTTTCATATCGTACGTTAAAGCACAACATATCACCATACACGGCTTTCCACGGATTAAACGGCGTTCCTCCGAAGTGAGCAGGCATTTTATAAACATAATCGTCCCGTAACTTAAATTTTCCGCGCATATGCCACCACCTTTTAAAGATTTCATTTATTATAACGCATCTTGAGCCCAAGCTAATCAATGAAGATAAAACCGAGATACTCAGGAACGCTAAAGCGAAGGGCTCGGCGATAGGAATCGTTCCAATTGAATTCCGGTTCCATATTTGGTAGAATAGAAACGGAGAACGGAAGATGCGTTTCGTTCCCTTTTCATAAGGGAGGGATCACTAT
>JAAYCF010000278.1 GCA_012744415.1 Thermotogaceae bacterium | reverse complement strand
CGGTTTTCTTCTCCGGAGGTTTCTTCTCACCTTTATTAATTCGTTCGTAGACAGCGACGATCTCAGAAATGTTGATGCCGCTATCCGTACCCTTAGCGGCGATTGATTGCGTCATTCTTTCCAGATGATCCACACCGGAAAACAAGGCATCCATCATATCTTTGTCAACTGCTATTTCACCGTTCCGGGTGCGGTCGAAAACGTTTTCCATACGGTGGCACAACTTCGTCATGTTTTCGAATCCCATCGTTCCTGACATCCCTTTAAGCGTATGGATGGCTCGGAAGATCTCATTGATGGTCTCCATGCTCTCCGGTTCGCTTTCAAGAGCGAGCATCTTATCATTCAACACGCGCATATACTCCTGCGCTTCGTCGATAAACGTGCTCAAATACTGATCGTATTCGCCGTTCATCCTTTCACCTCCGACTCTACCTATGGCTTCAAATTATATCATATCCCGGTTTTTTTATAAAATCTCGGACGCGACGGTCGCTAAAGCCGAACGTTCTCCTTTTTCCAGTGTGATATGAACGGCAAGCGGGTGATCGAAAAATTTCGATGCCAGGACCATCAAGCCGTTACTGGTTCGATCAAGATAGGGGTTGTCTATTTGATCGGGATCTCCTGTTAGAACGATCTTCGTTTTTTCTCCCACGCGCGTGACGATGGTTTTCACTTCGTGTGGCGTTAAGTTTTGAGCCTCATCGATTATAATGTATTGATGAGGTATCGAACGGCCTCGAATGTAACTGAGTATCTCCACTTCGATGACTTTGCGCTTCTTCAGGTACTCTTCCGCCCGTACCCCTTTTCGGGCGAATAGGAAGTCGAGATTATCATAGATCGGTTGTACCCAAGGACGTATCTTTTCTTCGGCTGTACCGGGAAGAAACCCGATTTCCTGTCCCATCGAAACAACTGGTTTGGTAACGGTTAGCTTTGTGTAGGCGTTTTCATCCATCACTTTCGACAACCCCGCCGCTATCGCGATGAGCGTTTTTCCCGTTCCCGCTTTTCCCGTTAAGCAAACCAAAGGGATCGTATCATCGCATAAGGCTTCCAAAGCGAAAAGCTGTTCGCGGTTCCTTGCCGAAATTCCCGATATCGTCGTTCCAAACCCATTCTCCAAACGGACAATCTCTTCGGTTGTCGCCGTTGTTTTTCCGAAAAGTGAATGGCCGAAATCGAAAAACACGTTCCTTTTTTTCATTGAGGCAGGGATTTTAGAGGCGGAGAAGCTAATTTTCCCCTCTTCCCGGAATACCCGTTCTGCCTCTTCCGACATCGTAACCTCATAGAACCCCTTTTCTTCAGTCACCGTTGATTTATCAGTCAGGTAGTCTTGAGCCGGTACGCCGATGATTTGCGATTTCAAGCGAAAATTGATATCTTTCGTTACAAAGATCGTCGGCATTTTCGGATCGGACTTTTGGATCTTTAGCAAATACAGGAGGATCCAGTTGTCGGCTAAACCTTTTTTAAAGTAGGATGGCAAGACAACGTTCTCGAATTCCTTGTCTTGGAATATCTTTACGCAGATCAGACCGGCTTCATTCGTACGAACGCCTTTCAAGAGATCCCCTGTGGACCGGAGACCGTCCAGTTTTCGGATCACCTCGCGGCAGTTTGCCCCTAATTCACCCGGCGACTTTTTAAACCGGTCCAACTCCTCCAAGACCGGCATCGGGATATACACGCGATTGTCTTGAAAAGAGAAGAGGGCCTGCGGGTCATGTAGCAAAACGTTCGTATCCAGAACGTAGTTTTTAACCATATCGACAACTCCTTTAGTCGCTAAATAATCGAAGAAAAGCTTTCGCGATCGGAATATCCATAGGCGTCGTTATCTTCATATTCAAAGGGCTTCCTTTTGCCAAACGCAGATTCCCTCCGTAATAAGCGTATAACGATCCGTCATCCGGGAAATCGTGTCGGTTCTCTTCTTGCGCTTTTCGATGCGCTGTATAGATATTGGGAAAATGAAATCCCTGGGGCGTCTGAACCCGGAAGTATTCCTCCCGTTTCGGGAGGGACAAGCCTTGATCGTCACCTAAATGATAGAGTGTGTCTGAAATTTCGACCGTCGGTATGACGGCTTCATGGTCCGAGAGCTCCGACAGGACATTTTCTAAAACAGTTTGAAAAAAGGGACGGACACAGTCATGGATCACAACGCGATCGGGTTCCCCGATTTCGGCCAATAGCGCCAGGGCTTTAAAAACCGAATCCTGACGCGTTTCTCCGCCCATCGTTAAACCGACCGTTTTGCTAAAAGGTTCGGCTATCGAACGCGTTTGCGCTTCCGTATTCCGCTCGTACACGACAACGATCCCGTCGATACGCGCGGATTGTCCCAGGATTTCCAAAGAATAACGGATCAACGGTTTTCCGGACAACAAATAGAATTGCTTAGGCATGGCCTTCTCAAAACGCCGGCCGCTGCCTCCCGCCAATAGGATTCCGATACAGGAACCGGATACCCCCATTCATTGCACCCGATTCGACAGGACGCTATAGTTCACGGACTGCCCGGGATGAAACCGCCGATCCAAGACCACCGCGTAGTCTTCGATTTGAGAGGTTGCGGTGGCGAAAGCGCCCGTAAAGGTTATCGCGCCTTCCTCGCTTCCAATTTGAGCCCAGGCGCATTCTCCGAAGAAGAGGCCAGTATTCATATTAATGGTTCCTGTCGCCAAAAAATGCTTAACGCCTGTATCCGGAAGCATAAACGTGAACTTGATCGCCCCGTCTTTACTCACTTCGTGAGTCACGCGATAGTTCTGAACGAGCGCGCCGGAATCCCAGTACTGGTAGTTCCAGGTTCCCTGGAACACGTTCCTTATATACCACGAAGTAGGGGTCGCGTCCTCGGGATCCGGACCAACATGGCCGCCGATATCGATGATAGAGCCAAGCTCCATGAAAGCGCAACCGGAAAATAAACACACGAATCCGAAGACCACGCCTATCAAGACCATTCTCATTCGTCGGATAGTGCCACCTTCCTTCATTCGATAATCACAATTTGAGTTCTAGGGTTGAGTTCTCGGGTTGAGTTCTCGGGTTAAGTTCTCGGGTTAAGTTCTCGGGTTAAGTTCTCGGGCTTTTCTTTCGTCCGCTTCGGTACCCACTAACTCAATAAACGATTTACCACTTCGCACGGACGAACGCGCTGAGTATTGTTTCTGAGAATCCGTATCCGGTTAGCGGCAGCTCCGCTCCCGCGCCGATCGCGAAATATTCAAAATCAAGATAGAGGGAGGCCTTTACGACCGCATTCATCTCTGACATCGGTATGCCGACAAACAAATCTTTCCCGACAAAAGCGACATCCCAATTCAAGAAGGCCATTTTCACGCCTCCACCGAACATAAAACCGAAATAGGGATTCTCATTTTTATTGTAGGCTGTAATCCCCGCATACACACGCCCCAAGTCGTTCGCCGTCAGCAACCCGGCGCCGACGTTGAATGTTTCGGGTCGGTTGATATCGAAAACCAACGGTTTCGTTGTCACGATCTGCGGCGCATTGAAGTTGAACAAAATATGCGTGGTGTCCAGAATCGAGTACATCAATCCGAGATTGACCGACCCGTATACTGAACTTTCCGGATCATTGTCAAAATACCCGGCGATAATCCTGGCTCCCCATGAAAGGCGGTTCCAAAGCCCCGAAATGGCGTAACCAAAGGAGGCAAAGGTGTTGTTGCCATCGTTGTCTTTCAACTGGCCATACAAGATATCCAGACCACCGGCGAAACCGTATTGATAAGGCTGAATCAGCGAAGCCCCGACGATATGATAGCGTTCTTCGTCGATGTTATTCCACACTGTTGTCATCAAACCGAATTGCCATTGTTTTTCCAAACTCAGTACGGCAGGGTTGTTATAAATCCCTCCAATGCCTTTCGCAGTCGGGCCAGTTCCTTCCGGAAATGGGATCTCCCAAAACGAAACCGTTACCGAAAAACTCACAAAACCGATCAATAATAAAGGAATAAGAAACGCAAACCTTTTCAATCGAATTCCCCCCCTGGAACGGTATCATAAGATATATGAAAAATCGAAGTAAGAATTATAGCATCGGCGTGTCGATGTGCGTGTCCTTGGCTTTTTCCAGAGCGATCGGATAACCCGCGTCAGCATGGCGGACAACGCCCAATCCGGAATCGTTGTTAAGGACCCGAGCGATTTTTTCATCGCTTAATGCGGTTCCATCGGCGACGATAACGACACCGGCGTGTATCGAAAAACCGATTCCGACGCCCCCGCCGTGATGGACCGAAACCCATGTGGCGCCGCCTGCGGTGTTTAGCAGTGCGTTCAAAATCGGCCAATCGGCAATTGCGTCCGACCCATCCATCATCGCTTCCGTTTCGCGGTAGGGAGAGGCGACGGAGCCGGTATCGTGGTGGTCCCTGCCGATCACGATCGGCGCGGACAACTCCCCTTTCTTGACCATATCGTTGAGCGCGTGGCCCATCTTTTCGCGTTGTCCGTAGTTTAACCAACAGATCCGAGAGGGCAAGCCCTGAAACCGTATCCGTTCACGGGCCAAAGTGATCCATTTTTTCAGATGCGCGTTTTCCGGGAACAGTTCCAGCACTTTCTCGTCGGTTTTATAGATATCCTCCTCTTTTCCGGACAGGGCAGCCCATCGAAACGG
>JAAYCF010000277.1 GCA_012744415.1 Thermotogaceae bacterium | reverse complement strand
TCGGAAAACGGCGATCCCGAATTCCATTTGTTGGGGGATCCCCGATTTCCGATCATCACCGCGTTCATGATCGATGAGTTAGTCAAGAAGGATGGAAAGATACAAACCCTTTGCTCTCAAAACGAAGAGGCCAAAAAAGCATACCTGATAAAGAGTGGATTTTGCGATGCTGGGCCAGCTGAAACCACCTTCGTTTATCAAGCTAAAGACATATCCCTGACGAGTCTAAAGCCGGAAGGATACCGAATTGTCGGAATGGACGCATATGACGACATCGAAGAGCATATCCGCCTGAAGCATCACGCCTTCAATGAAGGGAAGGCGCTTCAGAACGGCCAGATCGCCGCTTGCGCTTACGTAAAAAAAAGTCCGATCTATGACCCCACTATGGACTTGGTCGTCCTTAACGAAAACGGGAAACCGGTCGCGGGGTGCGAGGGTTTCATTGACTACGCGAACGGGATCATGGAAATCGAAAGAGTCTGTACCCACAAGGACTATCGGGGTCGCGGACTCTCGAAAGCGGTGATCGGGGAATGTATCAAGAGAGGCCTCTCCCGAGGCGTGAGAACGATTCAGATAACGGGATGGAACGACGAAACCTACCATTTGTACGGTTCGTTTGGTGAACATACCACTATCGTCAGACATCGATTTGTCCGCGAATAATCCTACTTTCGACCGGTTTGGAGAAAATGGGAGAAGCTGACGGGATGCTACGTGTTGGAAAGCAAGAGAATGGACTTATGCGAAGAGGAAATCCGGAAGCTTTACATGACGATACCGCGGGTGGAATCGGCCTTTCGGAGGACGTTCTCGACCCATCAACGGTGTACGGTGGTCTTTCGGGACGAAGAGGATAAGGTATACCATTTGAGGGTATCAGAAAAACCGGAATCGCTTCACGAAGATATCTACAGGAAACGAGGCGTTCCGATGTTAAAGAACCGACGACTGACAAATGTGGCTCATCGATTGTAGTGGCCAACTTTTTTGAGAAAGTGGCTTTTATGGCCTTTTGTAGCGTTTTTAGTCGAAAGTTGGGTTAAGAGTATCGTGCTTTGAGTATTTCCGTAAGACTTAATTAGCTTATCGTTTTACTCTTTTTTTGGAGATTCGATCAAGCGTCCTTGCAGATTATTTTTCTTCCCGGAAAAAAGAAAGGGGTGAGTATCCCATTTATACAGTAAAGCACCTATCATTGCTGTAAGAGGAGCTGTAAGAACCAATCCGAAACTACCTACGAGAATTAGGAGTACTTCCGAAGAGAAAGTGTTTAGGTTCAGCATTGCGACCGACCTGATTCCTTGTGCCATAAACGCCATTAAAACGGTAAGGAATCCCCCGGAATAAGCGAATAAAAGGGTAGTGGACATTGTCCCCACAACGGCTCTACCGACATTGAAGCCCGAAATCAGGAGCGCTCTACGAGAAACGTCCGGATGATGTATAATAATTTCGTGCATCGAAGCAGAGATATCCATTCCTAAATCCATAGCGGCTCCACTGCTACCGATAAAAATCGAAGCAAGAAATAATTGATTGAGATCTAAATGTGCAAAGCCAGAATAAAGAAGCGATTCGGAATAAGACATAACGGCTCCGTTGATTTTGAAAGGTTTCGAAAAAGCCAATGACAATAGTAACGTAAAAAGCACCCCTGAAACGGAACCTAAAAAAGCAACGAATCCTTTTTTATGAAATCCTCCCACGAGAAAAATGATCATAGCAGATAAGGATAGTACTATTGTAAAGGCGATATATACCGGGTTATAGCCTTGTAAGAATGCCGGGACCATAATTTTCCATATGACGAGGATCGTCGTCGTAAAAGAAAGCAATGTCTTCAAACCCGTCCATCGCGAATACCATACTAAGAGAACACCGAATACCGCAAAAAGAAACATCTCGACCCCTAGTCGGAAATGGTCAATAATATGAACGTCGATTGTCTCTTCTTCGTCAACGGAAACCCATTCTACTAAAGCGACGTCTTCGGGATAGAATAATTTATCGATTTCCATCCTTCCATAAAGGTTATTCGGTACGCGAAAGGATTTACCCGCGTGTTTTCCGAAAAGGATTGTTAAGTTAATGTTTTGAAATCCTTGTTTTACAAGGCCGTATTGGAAAAGTTGCTCATTATCCACCGAGATTACTTTAGCGATGGTATAACTGAATTGTTCTTTGATAAATGGGGAAGGAATCCAGAGAAGAACGATATTAAATACTAAAAGTATTAAGAAGAAGATAAATTCGTAGCGCAAAGAACGTAAACATCTTCCTTTCATATCGATTCCTTCCCCTTTCTTTTTGTTTCTTTATCCGCGTTAAGGGTGACTAACGGTAAAGACTAAAGAGTGTCTTTCCGATATCCGTGTTATCGTAATAGCCGGCGAATGCATCAGAAGAATTACCGATTGCATAAACAGGGACAGGTACACCGGTATGAGAGTAAGTAGTCCAGCCTAAACCTGCTTTTTCGTTAAGAATATGTGTAAGGGTTACCGACAACGCGTTATACCCGCCGTATAGTAAATAAGATTTCTCGTTTTTCGAATCGTACTGCTTCACATAATCTTGAAAAGCTTTTTCCAACCGTTCAATATCATATTCGGACATCGCGATTTTTCCATTCGATGCTTTATCTTTTGAGGGCACAAGTCCAAAGGCTTCCTCTATCGCAGGGTATAAATCGTTCAATGAAGATAATCGTTTTTCTTCTTTCAGCGTAGCTAAAACGTTGTCAAAATCTTGGAATGAAATCTTTTGTAGTCCTATTAATGGTACGTTTGCTTCATATTTTGTACCGGCGAAGCCTATAGACAGACCACCGGTTTCATGATCTCCCGTTACCAGAATAAGCGTTTCTTGAGGGTGCTTTTGTAAGAAATCAAGAGCGACTTTGATACTTTCATCAAATATGAGTGTATCATGAATCGTTGCGGCCGCATCATTGGCATGGCACGCCCAGTCTATTTTCCCGCCTTCTACCATTAAGAAAAAACCTTTTTCATTATCCAAAAAATCGATTGCTTTTTCGGTTATTTCGACAAGAGAAAACTCTCCTGTTTGGCGATCAATATCGTAGGGCATTGCTTTAGAACTATCAAGTACAGAATTAATAACGATGACTTTGCCGGTGGAAGGAGTCAATTTGGAAAAACCTTCGTAGGTTTGGATCAAGGTATAATCACGATTTTTCGCGAGCTCATAAATAGAAAGCTGGTCTCCCTTTTTTCCTTCGGGATAAATAAAACCACCTCCCGCGAAAAAATGAAAACCGCTGTTCACCATTTCTATGGCGATTTCATAATAATCATTTCTCGACGCTTGGTGGGCATAAAAGGATGCGGGTGTCGCATGGTCGATAGAGACGGAAGAAATGATTCCGATTTTTTTTCCTTTTTTCAAAAGAAATTCCGCGATAGTCTCTAATCGGTATTTTAGCGTCGGATCAAGACCGATAACTCCGTTTTTTGTTTTATACCCGGTCGCTAATGCGGTCCCCGCGGGCGCAGAATCGGTGATAAAAGAATCATATGAATGCGTTGTTTGCATCCCTTTAACCGGAAGTGTCAACATATGCAACTTGGGTTGTTCAGCGTTAACCATGGAGCTTTTGTACAGTTGAGCTGCATTAATTTGTGCGAGTCCCATTCCATCTCCAATGAAGAAAAACACGTACTTTGGTGCTGAACAAAAAACGCTGAATGAAAGCAATACCACGAGTAAAACAAATAAAAATGCTTTATTCATTTTTTTCCTCCTTTAGTTAAATTCAACCGAATTTTATAAAACGGATGTAAAGCTAAAATGGAATAATACTAAGTAATATAAAACCCCTAAAAGATAAAGCGAAATAAGTCGATATACCGTATACGAAAATCGATCAAATTTAAAGACCCTTTACAAATCCGTATTGTACGGCGTAGGAAACCGTGCATAATAACT
>JAAYCF010000276.1 GCA_012744415.1 Thermotogaceae bacterium | reverse complement strand
TTTGAAGAGGCAGGAGAAGGAAAACGGAGACCGGAGAACGGCCAGGTGTGTGAAGGACACTCACACACAGCCATCGAGCGCGGTTCTCTTTCGTCTTACGGCGCCTTCTCTTGACCCTACTGTCGGCCTGAAAAGGCGAATGAAAAGAAAGAAGAATCAAGAGGCCCGCAAAAATACGATTCTAAGGAGATAGAACGATGGATCACGTTTATTGGTGTTTCGGACATCCTTTACTCAACGAGAAGATTGTCAAAGCGGATCAGGAGTTTCTTTTTGATCGTGACGGAAACCGGTATCTTGACCTTGAATCCGGGGTATGGTGCACTTCTCTCGGGCATAACCATCCGGCGGTGGCGACGGCCGTCCAAAAACGGTTGAACACGATTCTCCATACGGGGTTTTGCTACGCCGACCCGATTGTCGAAACCGCTGCTTCGAAGGTTTTAAGCCTTCTTGATATGGCGGATGGGAAAGCGGTGTTTCTTACTTCCGGGAGCGATGCGGTCGAGTTTGGTGTCCGAGTCGCCCAGGCGATTTGCGAAAAACAGTACCTCTTAATGCTGTCCGACTCCTATTTCGGCGCCTACGGCTCCGCCAGCAAGAAATCTTCTGAAGAATGGGTATTCTTCGATTGGCTTTCCTGCCGGTCATGCCCAAACTTCGGTGCCTGCGATCCTGAATGCCCGAAGATCACGGCCTTACCCTTCGAGAAGATCGGCGGGATGCTCTTTGAACCCGGGAGCTCCTCCGGATTGATCCGTTTCATCCCGAAATCCATCCTGAGCAACTTAATCCGGAAAATCCGCCAATACGAAGGGGTCGTTATTATTAATGAAGTGACGACCGGAATCGGAAGAACCGGAAGATGGTTCGGATATCAACATTACGATCTGAAACCTGATATCGTGGCGATGGGTAAAGGTCTTGGCAACGGCTATCCCGTCAGCGTCACGGCGATGAGCCATCGTGTGGTCGAACGGCTCGAAAGGATCCCGTTCAAGTACGCGCAGTCCCATCAATACGATCCACTCGGCGCGGAAGTTGCTTTGGTGGTGGTACAGACCCTCGAAAACGAAAGACTGATCGAAAAAAGCGATCAAATGGGAAAGTACCTGCTGACCCGACTCGGAACCCTCAAGGAAACATGCGGGAAGATCAAAGAAATCCGTGGTCGAGGCATGATGATCGCCATCGAATTCGATAAATCACCGTCCGGGACTTCACTGGCGGAACGCTTTTATAAAGAGCTTTACGCGCATCAGATCATCATCGGTTTGCGTCCCGGACATGATGTCTTACGATTGGATCCCTGTTTAACGATCCATCCGCAATCGATCGATACTTTTCTTGAGACGTTGACGTCGTTACTGTCCTAAACAGGGTATACGTGAAAATAAGAAAACTCATTTCGGGTTTCTCTCTACAGCTATAAAAAAGTGAATTACGTCATAAGATGTATATAAAATAAGGTTACAGGGAGGAAAAGCATGTCGGATCACAACCCCTTCACGAAAGCGTTAGCAGCCGTGGGAACCGTTATTATATGGATTCCGATACTGGCTCCCCTTTTCTTAGGAATGATAAAGTTTTTTCAAAGTTTTCTATTCCTGTTTGATTACCTGATGCCTGCGGAGCTCTTCCCCGTTGCGATCGTCGGCGCGGCGATGCTCTTATGGGCGGCCTTTCGCGCGCGATCGAAACGAAAATGGATCGCGATCGGTATCGGTGTCGCGGCTGTATCGCTGGCTTCTTCTCAAATGCTGGCCGTCGCGACAGGCTTGGCAAGCGGCGCGATACCGGCAACCGGAATTTGGTTCATCTTGTGCGTGTTATTGCTTTTTGTATACACGATAGCGGTCGT
>JAAYCF010000275.1 GCA_012744415.1 Thermotogaceae bacterium | reverse complement strand
AATGTCAGCAAAGAACGGTTGAAAAACCTAGACGAGAACGGAATCGTTCGGGTAGGGGCTTTCGTCTCTTCCGAAGATATTCTGGTCGGTAAGGTCACCCCGAAAGGGGAAGCGGAGATCTCCCCCGAAGAGAAGATCATCCGGTCGGTTTTTGGGGATCGCGGGCGAGATATCCAAGATACCTCTCTCAAAGTTCCTCACGGGGTATCCGGAAGAGTGATCGACGTGAAGGTGTACAACAAGTCCGAAGTGGCTGAACTGGGCCCTGGCGTAAACCAGATGATTCGGGTTTATCTCGCTTGCAGAAAGCCGTTGGATATCGGTGACAAATTGGCGGGCCGCCACGGAAATAAAGGGGTCGTTTCGAAAATATTGCCTTGCGAAGACATGCCCTTCTTACCCGATGGAACACCGGTAGATATGGTTCTGAGTCCCCTGGGGGTTCCTTCGCGTATGAATTTAGGGCAAATTCTGGAAACTCACTTAGGATGGCTGAGTTGGCTGAAAAACGTTTACGTCGCCACACCCGTCTTTGATGGGGCGAAAGAAAGCGAGATTTTGGAAGAGCTTTTCGTTTACAGGCAAAAGCAGAAGATCGAGACTGGAGATGAAAAAAAGGACCCGACGGGAAAAGTTCTGCTCCGAGACGGGCGAAGCGGGTTAACCTTTGACCAGCCGATCGTTGTCGGAATCATGTATATGATGAAGTTGGTTCACATCGCGCAGGATAAGATCCATGCCAGAAGCGTCGGACCTTATTCTTTGATCCATCAGCAACCTTTGGGAGGGAAAGCCCAGTTCGGAGGCCAGAGATTCGGAGAGATGGAAGTGTGGGCTCTCGAAGCCTTCGGAGCGACGCATACCCTCAACGAAATGCTTACCATTAAATCGGACGACGTAGTTGGCAGAAACGAAGTGTATAAAGCGATCTTGAAAAATAAGAACATCCCTGAAACGGGCGTTCCGGAAAGTTTTAAGGTGCTTATCAAAGAATTACGCGGCGTAGTCCTGGATACAAAAGTGTTCGATGAAAACGGTAATGAAATTAACCTGGATAGGGACTAAAAGGGAAGGGATGATTTCATGAAGAGAGTAAAAACCGTTCAAATCACGATGGCTTCTCCGGATACCGTTTTCGGTTGGTCAAAAGGGGAAGTCAAAAAACCGGAAACGATTAACTACCGGACTTTTAAACCCGAGCGGGACGGCTTGTTTTGCGAAAAGATCTTTGGGCCGACAAAAGACTACGAGTGTTCCTGCGGAAAATACAAAGGGAAAAAGTACGAAGGGACCGTCTGCGAACGCTGCAATGTCCGCGTCGAACCCAAGTCTTCCCGAAGAAAGAATATGGGACATATTCAGCTGGCGGCCCCTGTGGTTCATCTCTGGTTCCTAAAGAGTACGCCGAGTATACTCTCCAACCTATTGAATATGACCAGTAAAAATCTTGAGAATATCATTTATTTTGGCTCCCGAAGGATTATCGAAAAGATGTTCGTCATCGTTGACAAAAAAGATACTGCCTTCGATAACGGTGATACCTTATACGAGACCGAACACGATATTTACAGTCTTTTTTGGGACTTCGAGGCGGAGCCTGCGGTAACAGTGAAGAATCCGACCGGACCGGTGAAGTCGGATATCCAGGGAATGGTTTCTATCTCGGAAGAGGAGACCCATACCGGTAAAACCTTGTACTGGGTTTCCGTAACGGACAAAGTTTCCGAACCGTATGCCGTCCATAAAAATATGACGATCAATTTTAAGGAAGGACAGGAGATCGATGCGGGACAGGAGCTCGTGAGCGAGCAAACGATCCCGGCCATTTACTCTCCGATCGACGGGACGGTGGAGTTGGACGAAGGGTTGGGGACTTTAACGATCGACCCGATCATCACGAGCGGTGACCAACCGGTTAACTTCCAAATCCCGTTCAACGCGAAAGTGACCGTCAAAGACAACGAAAAAGTGAAAAAAGGGGACCGGTTGACCCAGGAAGTAACCTATCCGGCCATCCTGGCGGAAAAAGCGGGAACCGTTGTTTTCGACAAAGGCTTGTCGGTTAAACCGCTGCTCGACGGTCGACATGAAGCAACCTCCAACGGCAAAGTGCTGATCGAGAACATCATCGAGCAAAAGCGATATCCGATTGTCGAGGGCTCGATCCTCTACGTCAACGACGGGGACATTGTGGAAAAAGACGCGCATATCGCGGACCGCTTCGTTTACGAGGAAGAGATTCTTTCGTTGACCGAATACCGCATTTTGGAAGAGCACTACCCCGGAATGTTCAACGCGGAAGGCGAAATCGAAAACGATCGGCCGATTATGGTGATCACCGAAATCGATCCCGAGGTCTCGGGCGAGATCGAAAAAGGAGTCGGGGATATCCTTACCGACAACGAGTACGAAGCCTACCGAACGGTCTATCCGGGGAAGATCGAGGCCCGGACAGGCGCGGAAGCCGTCAAGATCCTTTTGGCGAAACTGGATTTGGAAAAGATTCGTGTCGAGATAGAAAACGAGTTGAGGGAACTGCCAAAATCCAGCGCGCGCGTGATCAAACTCAGAAAACGCCTACAAATCATCAAGGATCTTCTACTGTCAGGAAACGATCCCACATGGATGGTTCTGAACGTCCTGCCCGTCATCCCGCCGGAGCTTCGCCCGATGATCCAGATTGAAGGCGGACGGTTCGCGACGACGGATTTGAACGACTTGTACCGTAGGGTCATCAATCGAAACAACCGACTGGAAAAGCTGATGAAGCTGAACGCGCCGGAAGTGATCGTTCGAAACGAAAAACGCATGCTGCAACAGGCTGTTGACGCGCTCATCTATAACGGAAGAATGTCCAAAGCGATCACCGACCGGGGAGGACGTCCCCTGAAATCTTTGACCGACCTGCTCAAAGGAAAGAAAGGCCGATTCCGAAGAAACCTGCTCGGGAAACGGGTGGACTATTCCGGCCGCGCGGTCATCGTCGTCGGGCCGGACTTAAAGATCCACGAGTGCGGGATTCCGAAAAAAATGGCGCTTGAGTTGTTCAAACCTTTTGTTCTTTCGAAGTTGTTAGGGGACGAGACAACATCTAAGAGCGCGCGAAAACTGAAAAAAGCGATCATCGAAAAGGAAATGCCTCAAGCCTGGGAAGTGCTGGAAGAGGTCATTCGGGAACACCCGGTCATGCTCAACCGCGCCCCGACCCTTCACCGGATCTCCATACAGGCCTTTATGCCACGATTGGTCGAAGGGAACGCCATTCGTTTGCATCCATTGGTCTGTCCGCCTTTCAATGCCGACTTCGACGGCGATCAGATGGCGGTGCATATTCCGCTCTCAGCGAAGGCGCAAGCGGAAGCGAAGTGGTTGATGCTCTCACGATACAACATCATCTCCCCCGCTAACGGAGAACCGCTCTCGATGCCGGGGAAAGACATCATCCTGGGAGTCTATTACCTCACGATGTGTGAAAAAGACGTCGAGAAGATCGATATCAAAGATATTCCCTTTCGTTTCACCAATTTCGTGGAAGTTTTGATCGCGCTGGAACATAGCGCGCATCGGAAAGAGCTTTCGATTGTCAATACCGAAAACGGCCCTGTGACCGTTCGCACAAAACAGGATCTGACGTTGCACACGCCGATCTTATATCGATACCGTCTGCCGGACGGTAAAACCAAGATTGTGAAAACAACCCCCGGTCGTGCGATCTTCAACGAACTTCTTCCGGAAGAGTACAAACATTACGATAAAGTGTTCAAGAAAAAAGAGATCAAAAACCTGGTCTACGAGATCTTCAAAAACTTCGGTATCGATCGGACGGCCGACTTGCTGGACGATATTAAAGACCTTGGCTTCCATTACGCCACCGTATCCGGTTTGACCATCTCGGTTAAAGATGTACTGATCTCGGCCCAACGAAAAAAGATCATCGAAAAATCCGAAAAGAAGATCAGCGAAGTTGAAGAATACTTCCGTAACGGTTTCTTAACGCCGCTGGAACGTTATCGTGAAATCATCAAGATATGGGATGAATCGACCAGTGACGTGTTGAAGGCGACCGTTAAAAATATGGCGGATCATCCTTATAACCCTTTACAAATGATGGTTTCGTCCGGAGCCCGCGGAAACGAAGACCAACTGAAACAGTTGGCCGGGATGCGCGGGTTGATGGCGGGCCCGGCGGGGAACATCATCGAGATCCCGATTCGCGCGAATTTCCGTGAAGGGCTCAGCGTTATGGAATTTTTCATATCGACTCACGGCGGAAGAAAAGGGGCGGCCGATACGGCTCTCCGGACATCGAACGCCGGCTATCTGACGCGAAGATTGGTGGATGTCGCGCAAAGCGTCGTCGTCTGGGAATCCGATTGCGGCACTCACAAAGGAATTGAAGCAACGGCGCTCCGTGACGAAGAAGTGGAGATTGAAGGACTCGAAAAAAATATCTTCGGTCGTGTGATTGCGGAACCGATCTATGATCCGGAACTCGGAACGCCTCTGCCGCATCCGTTGATACCCGGGAAAGTCTATGAACGCGACACGATGCTGACCGGAGACGACTCCAAATACCTGGCCAAGTACGAGAAGTGCATACCGGTGAAGAAGGAGTACGCGTTCAATCTTACGGAAGATATTCGGAAGGACCGGTTGCCTTACTCCTACATAGAACTGAAAGAGCACATTATGGCGCCGACCGGTTTACTGTTGTTCCAGGCCGAAACTCCGGTCAACTTCCATCTTCTTCAGGAATGCAAAAATAACGGCGTGCAAAAGGTAACGGTCGTCGAGTACCCTGTTGTGGGAAACTTCTCCAAACAGAAGGCGCTTTCCAAAGACGGAAAACGCACGATCGTGGTGGAGGAAGAGAAGATTGATCCGGCAACAGCTCGATTGTTGGTTGAAGAGGGTGTGACAGAGCTTCGGGTACGGCCGACGATCATCATCCGAAACGTATTCACATGCGAATCCGAAGACGGCGTATGCGCGAAATGCTACGGGATGGATTTGTCCAATCACCAGATCGTAAACATCGGGGAAGCCGTCGGAACCGTCGCGGCCCAATCGATTGGGGAACCGGGAACGCAGTTGACGATGCGGACCTTCCATACCGGCGGTATCGCGTCGGCGGCTGACATCACACAGGGGTTGCCCAGGGCGGAAGAGCTTTTCGAGGCGCGTAAGAAACTTAAGGAAAACCCCGCTGTGTTCAGCACAGTACGCGGATTCGTGAAAGATATCAAGCAGGAAGATAGTGGGAAAACCAAAGTCTACGTCGAAGATTATGAAGAAAGCATCCACGAGTATGAGCTCCCGAATACCCTGAAAGCGAAAGTCAAGATAGGCGATAAACTCTTGCCCGGCAGTTCGATCTCAACCGGCGCGGTGAGACCTCGTGAACTGATGCAGGAACTGGACGTTGATACGACCTTTAAGTATCTGTTAAGGGAAATAAAACGGGTTTACTCCGAACAGGGCGTCGATATCCACAACAAACACATCGAGATCATTATCCGGCAGATGCTCGGAAAGGTTGAGGTCGTGGAACCGGGAGACACTGATTTTCTGGTTGGGGATCTGGTTTCGTACCAGCAAGTCAAAAAAACCAACGAGATCATTCTGAAGTCCAACGCGAAAGTGAACGAAAATCGAAAACGTGTTCTGGAAAAAACTGTGAAGAAGCATATCCTGGTATCTCGGGACGGGGAGATGATTGAACTGGCTCCCGAAGGAGCGGCAGTCACAGAAGAGCTCCTTAAACAGCTGGTAAAGGAAGGAATCAAAGTGGTTGAAGTTGCCGAAGACGAACAGGGGAAAGAATACCAGATCAACACCAAAGAACCCGTGAAATATCGAAGGAAACTGTTGCGAATAACCAAAGCATCGCTGGAACGGATCGGATGGTTAAGCGCGGCTTCTTTCCAACAAACGGCGCAAGTTTTGACGGAAAATGCTCTGAAGGGCAGTATCGACGAGCTGAAAGGATTGAAAGAAAACGTCATCATCGGGCAGCTCGTACCGGCCGGAACCGGAATGGATTGGTATTCGGCGATTGACTACGAAGAGACCTATCACTACGAGCAAAAGTCGGTTCCCGGGGCTTAATGTTGGTGTTTTCCCCCGGGTTATGATATAATAGGCAGAATTTTTTAGGAAAAATTAGAGGTGAGGTTCAATGAAAGAAAAGATCCATCCAGTGATGAATCATGTAACAGCTCAGTGTGCGTGTGGAGCGAGATTTGACATATTAACCACGAGCGAAAACGTGAAGCTGGACGTTTGCAGCCGATGCCATCCGTTTTTCCAAGGGAAGGGCGACTCCCTGATCATCGACACGGAAGGAAGAATCGACAAATTCAAAAAACGATTCGGAGATAAGATCGGCGGAGCGGGTACGAAATAGTCGGGAGACGTGTCCGAACTGGCTAAGGGGCCGGTCTTGAAAACCGGTGGAGCCATGCTCCGTGTGGGTTCGAATCCCACCGTCTCCGCCAAAAAAGGAGTCTCGAAAAGGATCGTACTTCCTTTTTTGCGGCTCCTTTTTTGTTCCTTCTAATCTCTCCTCCTGTCGTTTCTTATTCCGTGTTCGCCCTCGCGAAAAATCGGACTTGCAATCTTTGCGGGCGCCAAACGCGCCCCAGCCGATCTTAGATCGGTCTATCTTGTTCCGCGACGAATGTATTGGGGTTCTGGTTTTCCCGAAAAGGAGCCAAGACCTTCACAATAGAGGCTTAACCAGTCCACCGATGAAAAACGGGGGATTTGGTTTGTGTTTCAAATATTTAGACTATTCTTTTTGGAGGTGTTAGGATGAAGATTTGTGTGATAGGCGCAGGAAATGGCGGTCAGGCGTTAGCCGGGTATCTTGCCTTAAGAGGGCAAGAGGTTACGCTTTTCAACAGGAGCAAGAAGAGAATCGCGCCGTTTATGAAAAGCAAGAATATTCGTCTGGAAGGGGTTGTGAACGACATTGCCCATCTTGACATGGTAACTACGAATATAGAAGAGGCGGTGAAGGGGAGAGAGCTCATTATGGTCGTGGTTCCCGCCTTCGCGCATCGAAGCATCGCGGAAAAACTGATTCCCTATTTGGAAGACGGGCAAGTGATCCTTCTAAACCCTGGGCGGACCTTCGGGGCTTTGGAGTTCAGCATGATGATTTCGCACTCGAAAACGAAGAAAAAAGTTACCGTTGCGGAAGCGCAAACCTTCGTGTTCGCTTCGCGAGCGGCGAATCCCGGGGTGGTGCATATATTCCGCATCAAGAACGCGGTACCTGTCGCCGCGCTGCCTTCGTCGAACAACCCGATCGTTGCGGCGATGCTGGACAAAGTGATGCCGGAATTCTCGGTAGAACGGGACGTTCTCTATACCAGCATTAACAATATCGGCGCCGTTTTTCACCCTGCCGCGTTAATTCTAAACTCAGGATGGGTGGAATCCACCTCCGGGAAATTCGAGTTTTACCTCGATGGCATCACGCCATCCGTAGCCAAGGTATTGGAAGCGATTGACGCCGAACGTTGCCGTTTGGCGGAAGCGTTAGGGGTAGAGCCCTTGACTTCGAAAGCGTGGTTGGATTACGCTTACGACGTTTACGGGGCCAACCTCTACGAAGCCATACACAGCAATTCCGGTTATCAAGGGATTATGGCTCCGCCGAGCATGCAAAACAGATATATTTTTGAAGATGTCCCAATGAGTCTGGTTCCTTTGGCTTCGATGGCGAAAGAATTCTCGCTGCCGACTCCCACCATCGATTCGATCGTTCAACTGGCTTCCGTCTTAATGGGGATCGATTTCGTTAAGGAAGGGCGTACCGTAGAAAAATTTCATCTTAACGGGAAGACCAAAGAAGAGATCTTAGAGATCGTGGAGAAAGGGTTGATTCTCTAATGAAAAAACTATTGTGCGGAGCGATCGGCAGCTGCGTTCACATTGCGGGTCTGTACCGGTTTACGCAACTGGCCGAAAAAGAAGGGTACCTAACCACCTATCTGGGCGGGGCCGTTCCCGTCCAGAAGATGATCGACGCGATCGTTGAAGTGCAACCGGACATCGTCGCGATTAGCTATCGGTTGAGCGCGGAAGCGATGGAAAAAATATTGGAAGAATTCTTTGCCAGTCTGGAAAAAGTCGATCAGCAGAAGCGGATATTCTTGTTCGGTGGAACGGTCGAAACGACGGCGGTTGCGCGGTCTTTCCCGCAATTTTCCCGGTTCTTCGATGGCAGCGAAGATGAAGAAGAAGTGGTCTTATTCTTAAGGAATCAAACCGCCGAAGCCGAGGACCAAAGGATACCTCCCCAACGGTTGGGAGAGCGGATCGCTTGGAAAAAACCTTACCCGTTAATCCGCCATCACATTGGCTTACCCACGTTAGGGGAAACGGAGGAAGAGGTAAAAATTCTTGCTGAGTCGCGTTTATTGGACATCATTTCGTTAGCCCCTGACCAGAATGCGCAGCAATCTTTCTTTCGACCCAAAGAAATCGACCCCAAACAAGACGGAGCGGGGGGGGCGCCCTTCCGTTGCGAAGCCGATTTTCAACGAATGTACGCCGTTTCTCGCCGGGGCAATCACCCGCTTATGCGTTGCTATTCGGGAACACGCGATCTGATCCCCTTTTCGCAAGTGCTGATCGATACCGTGCACAACGCGTGGGCAGCGGTTCCGCTCACTTGGTACTCCGCTCTCGATCGCCGCTCGGACAGGCCCTTATTAGAGGCGATTCAAGAAAATCAGCGGGCGATACGATACAACGCGGAACGAAAGGTTCCCGTCGAAATCAATGAAGCCCACCAGTGGGCTCTCCGTTTCGCACACGACGCGATGGACGTGGCAACTTCCTACATTGCCGCGTTGAATGCCTACCGGTTAGGCGTGAACGAGTACGTGATGCAGTTTATGTTGTGTACGCCGGCCGAGTTGTCCCCGAAGATGGATTTGGCGAAGGCGTTGGCTAAATGGGAGATGGTCCAGCCTCTCATCGAAGAAAGCGAGAAGAAAAAGACACCTTTTCATATTTACAAGATGATCCGCACGGGACTGCTTTCCTACAAAACCGACACGGCCCTCTCCAAAGGGCAACTGACTGCCTCGATGTTCTATGGAGCTTTTTTAGAACCGGATATCGTTCACGTTGTCGCGTTTTGCGAAGCGGTTCGCCGTGCAACGAGCGTGGAGATATTGGAAAGCGTTAAAATGGTAAAGCAGGCGCTGAATATGGCCTACAAAGGGCTTCCGGATCTGTCGGCGGACCAGGAGCTGAAATCGAGAAAAGACCGGTTGATCATAGAGGCATCCGTTATCTTGGATGCGATTGCCGGACTGGATCGAACGATAAAAGATCCATTGTGTACGCCCGAGATCATCGAGCAAGCCATATTGACCGGTATCCTGGATGCGCCCGGCCTCAGCGTCGGACCCGCAAAAGCGGTTGTCAAAACCGGGATCGTGAATGGGGCGAATGAATCGTTGGATGAGAACGGAGCAGTTTTATCCGAGAAAGAACGGATCGGGCGGTTGGCGGTGCGCCCGGTTTAGGTCTCGGGTCGATTTGCTTAAAGAAAGCGCCTCATTGCGAACTGTCGATGGAGAATTTGCCATTCACTATCGAGGAACCGCCGAATGATCGGTTGGCTTTGATGGGCGAAATAGAAGGTCGCCTTTCGACCGCTAAAAATACGATTTAGCGAGGCGAACGCATTCTCCTCGCAGTCGGCTTTTACCCGTAAATCCCGTATGCAGAGGGTATCTTCTAGCTCCGTATAAGCGATTCCGCCGATGGGCGCCGAAGCCTTCAGCAGCATCGCTTGAATTCCTGAGAGGTCGGATAGAACGTAAGGAGAACAGCCCCAAACGCGTTCGGATCTGTCGAAGGAACACTTTTCGAGCATCTGAAGATAACTGACAGGGGGATCGTCTTCCCTTCTGAAGCAATCGTCATTCTCGCGAAAACGGCCTTCCAGAACATAAACTTGATCGAAGTCCAAGAAATTTAACCCTTTATACAGCAAATAGGCGGCCGTATTTTCGCAGATCACTTCTAATTGGTATTCTTTTATACCGTTTTCTCTCAGAAAGGATAGGACGTCGATGAAGAACCGTTTGCCGAATCCCTGGCCGCGAAAAGGCTTGTAAATCCCGAATCCCCCACAATAAGCGAGTGGCCCGTTTCGGCCGTTCAGGCAAATTCCGGCGAGCTGACCATCAATTTCACAAGCGAGGGATAGATCCAACCGGAGTTTTTCCTTTTTTTCGCGTTTTTCCATCTGTGATTCCGTGAGTTGAACCGAGATCACATAGTCTTCGAAACTTCGATTAAAACATTCAGTCTGCTCCGAGAGTGAAAGATTCTCGAAGGAATAAATGCGATAGGACATCGACGCACCTCTCCATAAAAAGAAAACCCGCGCGCTTTCAGCGGATAACACCGGCTATTATAGGCCATCGACGTTTAAAAAACAACTGCCTCGCTCTATCAAATTTCGCTTCTTGCCGTAAAGGAGGGGCGAAAGGGTTGATTTTTCAATTCGGAACGGGTATAATCTATTTGGCAGAATTAAGAAAAACGTATCAAGATCGCTACTTTCTGTTTTGGACGTTAAAATTAAGTGGACATACGGGCTTCAGTGGTTTTTCCGAAAGGGGGTTCATCAATGAAAAAAAAGATGTGTTTAGTCGTTTTCTTATCGATTGCGGTGATCGGTTTATCCTGGCTCTCCGCCATTCCTGCCGGTAACTACGGTTGGGCTTTGCCCGCGCTGGATTCGCCCTATTACCGTTATGGCACCGGATACCCTTATTCCTATACTTACGGTTCCGTTTATACTGTCGCGCCATCCGTCTATTCCTACCCAGTCTCACGAGCCACGTATTCCTACGCGGTTACGCCATCCATTTATACCGTCCCGGTTCGTGCCGCTTACCCGGCAGTCGTTACGACGATTCCAACCTATCCCGTCGGTGTCGTTCGCTATCCTGCGGTTTATTATACGCCGGTGGTTTACTCGCCTTGGGTACCGATCAGCTATTATCCGTGGGGTACGTATTATCCAACCCTGTACGGTTGGTAGATGATCGGAATGAAAAGCATTCTTTTCATATCCTTCCTAATAGTTTTATGCTCCGTGATGGGGTTCGGAGCCATCTTCATCATGGCAGACGCGACCACCCAATCGGGGACGATTCTCCAGGTGACAGAAACGGCTTTTATTGTTCAGGGGCTGAACGGGCAGAGAATGGAATTGCCTCGGAACAAGATCGTCTCAATACTCTCGGATTCTTCTTCGATCTCAGGCCAGACAACTTCTCCCGCCCTATCAGCCCAGCCGCAGACGTTCCCGGAAACCGGGTATCCGGTACCTGTCGCAAGCGCCCAGATTGCGGTGGAAAGCCCCTACTACACGATTGATATGGAATTTGAGAGCCGCAAACGCGTCTTGCTTTATCAAGAGCGCGCAAAAAACCCGCTACTTTCGGTGGGGCTCAGTTTGGTGATCCCGGGAGGCGGTCACTTTTACACGGAACACTGGGGGGCCGGATTTTTCTTTTTAGCCACGCGAACCCTATTTACGGGGGTTACTGTTT
>JAAYCF010000274.1 GCA_012744415.1 Thermotogaceae bacterium | reverse complement strand
GTACGGTTTGAAGAGGCAGGAGAAGGAAAACGGAGACTGGAGAACGGCCAGGTGTGTGAAGGACACTCACACACAGCCATCGAGCGCGGTTCTCTTTCGTCTTACGGCGCCTTCTCTTGACCCTACTAGCATCATCGTTATCGTCGCCGCTAAGCCTAATACGTACAAGCGACTCCATCGAAGCCGATACACGTCTTTTCTGTGGAGATAACGCCAGAGCAGCCCCAAACACCCTGATGAAAAAATGATCGCGATTCCGGTTAGGGCGCCGATCCCTCCCTGTAAATAACGAAAAGCAGAGGCAAAGACCATGGCAATGAATGTGGGGATCAAACCGAAATAGAGCCCCGAGAGGCTGATCAAGATGGATCGAGCGTCAAGAAGCACGCCAGGTATGAATTTGAAAGGAACGGACAATATCAAGATCGCGACGAGTCCCAAGAAAACGCCCAGTAGGCATGAGATCCACCAGGGACGATTTGATTGGTTTTTTAAGACAAACAGGTCATGAAAGACCCATAAAGTGAGAAGCAATCCGACATTGTTAACCAAGATGCTGAGAACGGTCCATTCCACGCATACCCTCTCCGTTAGAATTTCCGAAAGCCTTCTACTTCAGGTAAAATTTTAGTTATTATACCATGTTCTGTTAAAATGATTTTTATGAAAAAGAAAAATAGAAAGGCCGTATTTTGGAAGTAGAATTGGGATTCCGTTTTCTTTTTTCGTTTCTGAACGTCTTTCCATTGAGTTCAATAGATATGAATGACCCCCAGACAAGTTATTTTGAAGTCAAGGATCCCTTAACTTCGGTTTACAATACGAGACGAAATGCGTGATGCAAAACGCGATCAATGGATACCGTCGCTTATGATTAAAAGAAAGGCGACGGATCGTCAACGCTACTCGGAAAAGCGTTTCGTAAAGGTAAGAACGCGGTCGGAACTTCGAAATCCTTCGGCCGCATAAAGAGCGATCGCCGCCTCGTTGTCCGACTAGACGCAAAGGCAAGCGGTTCGATATATCCGGGTCGATTTGAAGTATCAAGCCAGTAAAGGCAAAATGAGACAAATCGCCCTTCCGGTGAGAGGACTACCATGTCTTTTTCGGAATCGTATACCGGAGACCGCATGAAACGGCGGTAATTTTCTGTGTACTCCCGGAGCGATTTACTTGAATCAAAAGCGTCGTGGGAAACCTGCGCCCGATTTTTAGCTTCGTTTTGTTCTACGCCCGCGTAACTATAACCGGGCGGAAGCGCCGGGGAGCCTATCGGATCTGTTAACGGACGTTCTCGATAGTCCGTCCACCAGCATAAATTGCCGAGATGCGGGTAATAAGCCGGTTGCGAAGAAGCTCTCCCTTTGATCAAAATCTGCTGCATCGCTTCAAAATCGCCGGACTTGGCAACCGCGCGGAGTTTTCCGCCGAAAGGCAATTGGGCAGCATTTAATTTGGAGATATCCGGGGACCATCCATTCATGTCCTTCACTTCCTTTCATAAGGGATAGCGGCGTTTATTCCTTAAGTTACCGCCGGGGGCTTAGAAGATATAAAACGAATTTATCCTTTACTGTTTCCTATAAGACCGTGATAGAGCAGCTTCACAATCTCTTCGATGTCCGGTTCCTCGATCTTGAGATCTTCTACCGGATAGTTTTCCATCAGCCATTTCGAAGCGGCGACGGTTGATTCGCCGGCCGGGACTTCCACGGTGATCTCTCCTGTTTCGCCGCATTGGGCGCACTGCCAACGGGACGTTTTTATCGAAAAGTCGTCCCGGGAGTCTTGAACCGCGCTAACCCGCGCCCGCACGATCGTGGGTAGATGGATCATATCCTTCAGCGCCTCGAGCGGCCCGAAAAAGACAAGTCTTCCCCGGTGGAGCAGCAAGATTTGACGGCAGAGACTCGCAATTTCGTGAAGATCGTGGGTGGTGAGAAAGATCGTTTTTCCCCGGCCGTTCAGTTCTTTCAAAAAGGCGGCCATTTGGTGGCGAGAAACCACGTCCATCCCAATAGAGGGCTCATCGAGAAAGAGGATATCCGGATCATGGATCAAGCTGGCTCCGACTTCGGCGCGCATACGCTGCCCGAGACTCAACTGACGAGCCGGTTGGTAGAGGAAATCGGACAAAGACAGCCGTTCGGAAAGCTCGGCCACTCGCTTGAGCCAGACCGGTTTCGGGACGTTATACAAAGCCCCGAGCGCACGATAAGTATCGATCACCGGTAAGTCCCACCATAACTGGGATTTTTGCCCGAAAACGACTCCGATGTGTTCTACGTATTGTTTTCTATTTTTCCAAGGGCAAAATCCGTCCACGCTCACCGATCCTT
>JAAYCF010000273.1 GCA_012744415.1 Thermotogaceae bacterium | reverse complement strand
TGCTCTCGACGGTATCGCCCGAGTTAACGAAGTGACGAAGCGCTACATAAGAAAAGGCTATCGTAAAACAAAGGCAGAAGCAGAAAAAGCATAGCAAGAACTTTTTGTAAAGCATTGAAAACCCCCCCGACTTTCATAAAAAATGGATCGGAAAAAGATTCCTAATGGGTTTGATTTAAAGGATCAAATCAACCGCTCAAGAAGCTTCAAGTTGCGGATACCATAAAACCTACGGATCAAGAACCGCGAACCGAAAAAACCAAACTCACGCCCGATACCAAAGACTAAAAAGGTAAGAGCTAAAAAAAGATAGCCCTGTAAAGACTAAAAAACCATAACCGGCGATATCTTTCCGCTTTCTTTTGTCCGTGTCCTCCTGGTCCTCGTCCTTTCGCTTTCGCATGAAAAGGATCCAAGAAAGATTCACAGTAACGATCCCCACACCAAAAAGAAAATCGGCGGAAAAACGGGGGAAAAACGGAAACAACGCGAGCGAAAAAAGAAAAAAGACACTCCACGTATACAACGGCATGAGGACGATATGGTTGAATCTTTGGTTTTTTGTCAACCCTTTCATCTATTGGTCGATCCCCACAAACTTTCTGACGGTGCCAATTAACTCGCTATCGGGATAATAGAGCAAAAAACGCAGCGCGTTTTCATACCAAGAGGGCTCTCCGCTTTTTCTCTGAACAGAGATCAGCGACAAAAGCTTATGGGGAGCCGTCTGAGAATTCGGATAGGTGAAAATATACTTTCGCAAATAGTGATTCAGTTGATACTCATCACCCAGTTTTTCATATTCCACAATGATCATGTCCATGATCCGTTCATAATATATCGAATTCGGGTACTTTTCTTCGAATTTTTTCAGGAGCGTGAGGTTTTGTTGCGGATCCGCATCATTGGCTTGAGTTAAGACGGATAAAAAAGCGTCTTCATCGTTTTCAGGGATTTCTACAACCAAGTCTTTTCCCAGGGAGATATCCTGGATATAATTGAGCATCTGGTCAACAAATGGCGAAGTCGGAAAGGCGGTGACGAAACGGGCGTAGCAATCGATAGCACGCTGCTTGTCGGCCTTTTTCACGTAAGTCTCGAAGGCTTGATACATCTTTTCCGATTCGGATAAGGCCAGACCAAAATAATTTTCCTGGATCACCTGACCGTATAAAACGGCCAAGGAATGGAGGATACTAACAGAAAGCTCGGGGGCATCCGGATTTTGAAGCTGATCGGCGGATAAAGGACGCAACAAGGTGTCTTCCGTTGATTGCGCCCGTATGAAGGATTTTTCTTGTTCCTCACATTCGATCAGACCAAATACATCTGGCTTTTTTAAGGAAAAGCTTTCCCACGTACTCCATTTCCAGTCTATCTGAACGCGCCCGCTAATGATCTGGTATGCGTTTTCTACCTTTTCGCCGATATTTAGGGTTACCGCCCCCGCGGGACACATTCGCTCTTCGTTATGTTTAGCCATTTTCAGGGCACTTCCGCCTATTTGTAAGCGTGAACCATTCTGCCTACCTGGTTCGTAATAACGCCGTCGACTATGCCGCGGTCCTTCAAAAATTCGGTTACTGGAATATCGTCGACCGTCCACCAGAAGAGCCGGATGTTGGACGCTTTAACCTTTTGCAAAAAACGAACCGTCCCCTCGACCGGCAAACGGTTGAAGAGTTGCGCCGGAAGATGAAGCGAATAGGGGAGATATCCCGCGATAAGCGCTTCGAAAGCGGTCGTGTCTACCGTGGAATCGGAAATCGTCACGTATTTTGCGACGCTTTCCCCGATTAACAGACCGATTTTGGCCTCGGGTATAGAAGCCCGCAGTTCTTCCAAGGCTTCGAAACGAAAGGAAGAAAACACAATCTGGAAAACCGGTTGATAGGTCTTTAACAATGTGACGAGCGGTTGGATGGCATCTGCGGACTTGATCTCCACATTCAGAATCCCGTCCTCTGGAAAAGATTCAAGGACTTCATCCAATAACGGAATCGACAACCCCTCCTGAATTTTTAGTTTCCGTATCTCCGCGTAGTCCAGATCCGCTATCTTGCCTGGGGCGCCGGTCACGCGCAAGGTATCCTCGTCATGGATCACGACGGCTTTGCCGTCTTTCGACGCGCGAATATCGAGCTCCACGCCGTCGGCGCCGGCATCCATCGCTTTTCGGAAGGCTAACGTCGTGTTTTCAGGGTACTCGCTTGAATAGCCGCGGTGGCCGAAAATGACAAAAGACATAGGGAACACCTCTTTTCGTATTAGACAGGATATTATACACTATCT
>JAAYCF010000028.1 GCA_012744415.1 Thermotogaceae bacterium | reverse complement strand
TGTCGCTGTTCAACTTTCTCATTGGCAACTTCTTGGGGATCTATCTCAATCTCCTGGGAGCCTTTCGTCGGAAGTACTACCCTTTGACCTTCATCAGTTTGTTGAATCCTTTCTATTGGCTCTTACACTCTGTTTCCGCTTATAAGGCGCTTTGGCAATTGCTGCGGAAACCCCATTTCTGGGAAAAGACGCAACATGGATTCACACAACCGGGTCCAAGAAAGGAAGACGCCGTATGAATCACGTTACGCGGTTGCCAGCTTTGTTTCGGAAGGAATCCTTCTGGATTCTGTTTCTCCTGCTTACTGCGTTCTATTGGGTTCTGAATCAGCGTTTTCAGTCGCTCGCGCTCTATTCTCCTAACCAGCAATGGGTTCGCTTTCACACCGAATGGTTGATGCGTATTTCCTCCGGCGGGCTGAGCGCCGTTGATTTCAGGATAGCGCCGCTGAATCTCTTGTTGCACCTGTTGATCGTATCGGACCCTTACCGGATATTTCTTTCGGCGCTCGCGGGATTTCTTGTTGTTTTTTTAATCCTATATGGTCTAACCAACATCCGAACGAAGATCATTAAACTGCTGTGCAGCCTATACCTGGTGTTTTCCCCTTCGATGCTGTTCTCGGGGTTGTTCGTGGCGGATTACGTTTTGTATTTGGTCCTGTTTTCTTTAGCCACTTACTTCTTGCTGGAGTTTTCGGTCAGCGAGCAAGTCTTTTATCTGTTTGTGTTCGGCCTTATATTCGGATTGATGGGTCTCCTCCGCTTTGAGACATTCTGGATGTCGGCTTTGGTCTTCCTCTATCTGTTTTTACGGTACCGAAAAGGAGGGCTCTTCTTTTATTATGCCCTCGCCGCTTTATTTCCGATCGTATTTCTGCAACTCTCTTGGGTTTTTCTATCCTTCATATTCCAAGGAGCGGTGTTCTCGCTTTTGTATGATCTTTACTTGGCGCCGCTTCGGGCGATAGCCAATTTTTCGAGTCCGATTGAACAATTTTTGATGCAAACAACCTGGCCCTTTTTTCTTTTATATGCGATTACGATTTTGCGGCTCGGAACCTATCGGTCGTTTTATCGGTCTGCGCTCTTTCTATCTCTTTTGGTTCCGTTCCTGTCGCCTTTTTTTATTCGAACGGCCGTTCAGGAGATGCGGCCTGTTACTTTCGCTTCTATGTTTTTCATCCATTATCTGATCCTTTTCCCATACATCGGAAACCTGTTCAACGAAAGACGGCAAAAATGGTTCTATTCACTTTTTATCGTGGGGTACTTTGTTCTGAACGTTTTTGCGTTTACCGTGACGCCGGAACGACACGAAGCGATGTTTTTCAAACGGTTCACAGACGCCAATTATCACATACCGGAAACCACGGCATCTTTTCTGGGTGCCAAACTCGCCAACAAACGGCTGATAGCGGATGAGCGTTCCGTTTACCCCGTTTTACAGTATTTGCCGGACCTATCCCGCATCCTCTACCCCGACCATCCTCTCTACTCCAGCGCGGTCTTTACTCCTTCCGTCTTTGCGGACGCAATTGTTATGCGAAAGGGCGAAGATCGAGTCTATCGCGAATATTTAAAAGGAATCGGACAAGGGGGTGGTTTCAACGGATTTGAGACTGCCTGGGAAGACGAAGAGTACTTGGTTTTAGAAAGAGTACCGGATCCCTAAACCGATGCCCGGCATCGGGAGGGAAAAAGCGGGGACGGCGTTAACGATCAAGGCCGCTTCGATAAAGATATCCAGCCGGTTTCTATTCCGGTTTAAGGAGACGGGAAAGATCACGCCGATGGGGAAGCGCAGCCCTATACTTTTAAGATTCGAAAAGCATAGTCCGATACCGTAAAAAACGGGCATCCGTTTGCGGTTAACGATCAGCCATTCGCGATTGAGCCACAACAAGTCTGTATAAAGCGTCAAGCCGCCGTTTTCCAGAAAAGACCAACCGACCCCGAGATCGACTCCCATTCCGTATTGAAATTCATAGAGCGCGTGACCACCTGTCTGTTGCCCTAAAATGATCCCGGCTGAAACATCGGAGTAAGCCCACGCCGTTAGCGAAAAAAGACATAATAATAACGGTCCGAAAAAGCGCTTTCTAAAAAATGTCATTGATATCTCTACTTTGCTCCCCTCATTATATAAAATATACAGTTTTCCGTCGGAAAAGCCTTAGAGGCGGTTACCCGCGATTATACCATAGGTTTCAACCCTGTTGTCAGGCGTGGCCGGATGCGCCCGCCTTTTCCGTTCGGGAGGTGAGGGAATCTTCCTCAGAAAAACGTGATAT
>JAAYCF010000272.1 GCA_012744415.1 Thermotogaceae bacterium | reverse complement strand
TTATTGCGACGGCGCAGCATCGGCAGATGCTGGATCAGGTGTTACAGCTTTTCGGAATAAAACCGGATATAGACCTGGACGTGATGACGGAGCGGCAAACCTTGTCAGGTCTAACCGCCCGTCTGTGCCGTTCGCTGGGAGAGGTCTTCGAAAGAGACCCCTGCGATGTCGTTCTCGTCCAGGGGGACACGACTTCTACCTTCGTCGGCGCGCTCGCCGCTTTTTATCACAAGATTCCCGTCGGGCACGTCGAAGCGGGTTTACGTACATCGAACCGTTATAATCCCTTCCCGGAAGAGATCAACCGTCGGCTCACCACGCAACTGAGCAGCTGGCATTTCGCACCGACAGAATATTCCCGAGAATTGTTATTGAAAGAGCAGGTCGATCCGGCGAAAGTTTTCATTACAGGAAACACCGTGATAGACGCCCTTCAATGGGTCGTCACGCATAAAAGGAAAGAGATAGAAAAGATACCTGAACATTATGCGCTGGAAAAGGGGTCCTATTTATTGGTCACCTTGCATCGTCGGGAGAACTGGGGAGAAAAGATAACCGCCGTGTGCCATACTTTACTCAGAATCCTCAACGCATGTCCCGACTTGAAAGTCTTTTTTCCCGTTCATCTGAACCCGCGCGTTCGTGAGATCGTATTCCCCGTTCTTCAAAACCATCCGCGTGTCATCCTCAGCGATCCGGTGGAATACATCGATTTCGTGGGGCTAATGGCGGGTTCGAAGATCATCCTCAGCGACTCGGGGGGTATCCAGGAAGAAGCGCCGTCACTGGGAAAACCCGTTTTGGTGCTGAGAGAGACGACGGAGCGCCCTGAAGCGGTGGAAGCCGGAACCGCTCTGTTGACCGGAACAGACCCCGACCGTATCTACGAGCGCGCGATGACGCTCCTCAGCGACCGGGAGGCGTATGATCGGATGAGCCGAATCGCGAATCCCTTCGGGTCGGGAGACGCTGCCAAAAAGATCGTCGATATCATCGGGTCTACGGTATAAAAGAAAACTCTACTTTAAAGGAGGGGTAATCACGACGCTATACGAAAGCATTTTCGAGATCATCAAGCAGATTCCCCGGGGGCGGGTGGCAACCTACGGACAAATCGCCAAAATCCTGGGAGTGTGCGGCCCCCGAACAGTAGGATACGCTTTGAACACGGTCAAAGATGAGAGTATCCCCTGGCACCGCGTGGTGAATAGCAAAGGAAAAAGCAGTTTAGGCCTCGAAGGCGCGGAAATCCAGCTTGCCTTACTGAAACAGGAAGGAGTGGCGATCAGCGAGAAGGGGATCATCGACCTAACCCGACATCAGTGGGAAGGTCCAACTTACGCGTGGGTGCAGGAACACCGGGACGCCGGCGATTCATCGAAAAAGCACTAATCGGGAGATGGCTTCGTGATAGCCTTTCACCTCGCGATCTTCAGAAACTCGCGCCGAAAAAAACGATAGAGGAAACTTTCGTTTCCTCTATTCAATCGCTAACGGATAAACATGCGCGGCGACCGCTTCGTGTCTATACCATAGCCTCCGGCAAGGTTAGAAGATCCATCAGGTGTTTTTGTTCTTCTTTGATGATTTTCTGGATTTCCTCTTTATTTTCGAAGTATTCTTTGATCCCGTTGTAAAAAATGATGCTTTCTTTTTCCGAATCAATCGCAGCGTCGACCGCTTCTCTCATCGTATCCGGAACTTTATTGTTCGCGATTTTCGGAAAGATCGCGATCTGCGCGTAAGACTGCCAGTAACCCAATGCTTCAAGATCTCCCCAGCTTTTCGTCTCTTCGTTTTTTTCGATCTTCTGGAAGATCGTTTTGAAGGTTTCATAATGCTCACGTTCTTGCGATGCGAGGTGCGTGAAGAATTTTTTCATCTTCGCCGTCGTCTTTTCCGCGAGTTGGGCATATCCTTCGTACCCGGTTGATTCGATTCTTAGCGCGATATTCAACAGATCCAGCTTGTCCATGTCTCGTTGCCTCCTTATGGTTTTAAAAACTGAAAGATCTCCTCGAGATCCGGCAGCTCCTTGATGGGATATATCTTAACGAACTCGACCGTTCCTGTTTCGGATACTAAGATGTTAGCCCTCTCCGAAAACCCGTTGGCTTCTCTGAAAATGCCCAATGCGCGCGCATAAGCTCCATGCGGCCAAAAATCGCATAACATCGGCAATCGGGTGATTTGAAGATGTTCCGCCCAGGCTTTTTTGCAATGCTGGTGATCAATGCTAAACCCCAAAGGCCGTACGTTCAAAGCGACAAATCGTTCATAGGCATCGTCCAACATCTTCATCTGTTTGGCGCAAACGTTCGTCCACGCTAAGGGATGGAAAGAAAGCAACCGTTTCTTTCCGGCGTCATCCTCGAATCGAATTTCTTTTCCGTTTTGGTCCACGAGAGAAAAACCGGGTAACACCATTCCGACCTCTATCCGTTTTTCCATTTTCTCACCTCTTCTTTCTCAATATCGGCTTGTCGAGCCCTACTTATTCTACCATAATTGCCCAACCAGATCTGTCAACGAAAAAGCATAACGCGCTCCTATAGAAAAAGAAACCCGGAAATCCTTTTTCCCTTTTTCCAGGCCGTCATTGTTGACAAAGGTCAACCCTAAAGAGCCGTTAATCGTAGCGTTCGCTGCGAAATCCCACCCCATCGTCAACCCGATCGTATTCTCGAACTGCAGCACGGAATCATTTAACCAGGGGAACGTTGTTAAGACCGGCATGGTCCCTCCTGGTTCGTCCCATTGTTCAAATGGCGCCCGTTTGCCGTAGGTGAGAAACTCATAGAATACCGAACCCCCGAATCCTTCGGTTTGATAGGCCAATTCGGCGTTAAAGACCCCGCTGTTCGGCCCGTACCGATACCCGATCATATTATACTCGATTGGCAGGTCGGCTTCGGTTTCATACCGGACATACATATAAGGTGGCGCCGATAGACTGTGCCGCTGATAGGTGTATTTCGAAGCGCCGGCCGTCTCCAAAAGAAGAGAAATGTTATCTGTTATCGACCAATTCAGACCGGCATTCCAGGCGAGCTTGTTGTTGGCCGCTTTCAGGTTTGTGGGGTTGAAGTCGTCTATGAAAATGGAACCGTATAGATCGACGGGATCCAAATAAAGCTTCGTATAGAAGCCAAGCATTCCGTTGTCATTGAATCTTTCTTTCCACGGAGAGTCGTAGTTGTTGCGGAGCTCTTGCATCGTCTGGTACGGAAAAAAAGAAATCAAGTAGGGGAGATCCAGCGTGCGGCCAAAGAAGAGCATGGACTCTTCGAACCCAAATTCCCAGCAATAGAAAGGGCGAAACCCCGCTTTTCTGTAATAGAGGGTTTTCGCTGTCTGAAGATTATCCGCAGAATCCCAGTCTTGCACGCCGGCACGCATAAAGAGAATGGCGTTCGTAAAAGTGAACCAGCGCTCAGGATTCCACTCGAAACGAATAGCCGGATACCCGTCGGAATTATCCGATATCCATAGCGGGTAGCGTTGTCCCGTCCCTTCGTTCAGCGGAAAATAACCGGCTTTGAAATCGGAAGTCCCGTCATCGTAACCGAAGTAGCTTTCTTTCAAAAAGAAATAGATCGGTTTATCCAATTTAAGCGCGCCTGCCAATAGCGGAAAGTTGATCTTGAAATCGCCCGCTTGATAGTTCCTTATTTGCCAATCCAATACGATTTGGAGATCATCTTTGAAGACCTCGGTATGAAATCCGCCGGCCAACCCGAAGTTCTGAACGATCTTATCGTGTTTGGATTCAAAATAAAAGGACAGGGAAGCTTCCGTGCCGAATAGGTTGGAGACGATACAAAATAAAAGAAAAAAACGGGTAACCGAATTTCGCATAATCGCCTCTCCATACAGAAAAATCATCTTTGTATTCGATTGTAGCATAAAAAACACGCTGATCGAAAACGTACGGCTATGGCTTGGAGATCCGTGTTCGCCATCCAGGGCGAACCGTCAATCCCCCAATTATGCTATAATCTAATGTTGAAAATAACGGGAACGGCGTGTAAAAAGTTTATTTATGCTTGTGTTCCTTCAATATGGTTTAAATCTCTTCAAACAAAAGCGAGGTGAAGACCCGTTGCATCGAAAACCTGTAGTGTCGGGAGTGTTCTACAGTGACAATCTCATGGCGCTTCGCAGCCAGATCGAAAAGCTTTTTTTAAGCCCGATCGGCCCAGGCCAATTACCCGACTTTCCCACAAAAAACATACAAAAAAGTTTCGGGTTGGTCCTTCCCCATGCCGGGTATGTGTATAGCGGCTCGGTCAGTGCGTGGGGCATCTGGGAACTTGCCAAAAGAGGAAAACCGGAAACAATCCTATTAATCGGCCCTTCCCACACCGGTATGGGTAAACCGATTAGCATCTGGAACAGCGGATCCTGGGAGACCCCATTCGGCAATATCGAGGTCGACGCGGAACTGGCAGACCTTCTGCTATCCCGGTATGATTACGCCTCCGCCGATTCTGAGGGACACTTGGGCGAACATTCTTTGGAAGTGCATATACCGATGCTTCAGTATATTTATGGAAGGGATTTCCGTATTCTACCCATCGCGATGATGGACCAGCGAAAAGAGACCGCTCTGGATCTGGGCGAACAGTTTTCTTACCTCAAAACGTTGAAACCGCTGTTGATTATCGCTTCGACCGATCTGAACCATTATGAACCCGAAAACGTCACGCGGAGGAAAGATCAGGAAGTGATCGACGCGATCGCCTCTATGAATGTCGAACACCTGTACTCCGTGATATCGGAACTGAATATTTCCATGTGCGGATTCGGTCCCACCGCTGCGTTGATGTCTTCCGGTGATTGGAAACCTAAACTGCTTAAACACGCCACGAGCGGCGAGATCAGCGGG
>JAAYCF010000271.1 GCA_012744415.1 Thermotogaceae bacterium | reverse complement strand
ACATATGATGTCTTCGAAATAAACGAAACGTTGTTTCGCCACGACCAGCCTTTGCTTGGCGAATAAGCGTCCGCGTCGCTTCGTTCATCCGATAGCCTGCCTTTGAACTCACAACGGGCAAGTCAACCGCGCCCGTTCGTTTTTGATTTGTCGCTTAAAAAGCGACCATCAAGGCATTTTGCCGTGCTATAGTGCGGGTATCTCAGAGAAGGGGGTATAGCGATGAAAACGGAAATGACCGAACTTGTCTTTATTCTCGATAAAAGCGGTTCAATGGGTGGTTTAGAAAGGGATACGATCGGCGGGTTCAACGCGATGCTCGAAAAACAACAAGCGGTTGAGGGCCTGTGCCGCGTTACGACGGTCTTGTTCGATACCCACTATGCGCTGCTCCACGACGGTTTGGAAATCGAAACGGTAAAACCGATCACGGAGAAAGAATACTTCGTCGGCGGGTCCACGGCGCTCCTCGACGCGATCGGCTATACGGTATACAGAATCGACAACAAACAGATGAAGAATGTGGAGAATCGACGGGCAGATAAGGTCATGTTCGTCATCATTACGGACGGAGAAGAGAATTCCAGCCGAGAATACTCGGCCAATGACATCAGGCAAATCATAGAAAATCGGAAACAGCGATGCGGGTGGGAGTTTATCTTCCTCGGCGCGAACATAGACGCGGCGGGTACCGCAGAACGTTTGGGCATCGACAGAAAACGCGCCCAAAACTTTGTTGCGGACAGTGAAGGTGTCCAGGAAAATTTTGACGCGATCCATTTAGCCGCGTGTCGATTACGAGAAACTGGCGCCATTTCCGATGAATGGAACGAATCGATCGAAAAGAATTACAAAAAGCCAAGACGAGAAAGGTGAGACGACAAGCACGCTGACAACCCGCGTTAAAAAATGATTTTAAGGAGCGTCCAACTTTGGTTCGCCGTCCGAATTACACGTAAAATGAGACGATCGTTTTTCGATATGATAGACAGAGAACACATACCCCGCTAAGTCTAACTTGTAAAAACATAGAACGGTTGATGAGGGTTGCTCGGTTACGGATAAAAGATCCCGAAATGCGTGTGAACGTCTTATAATGTGCCTTTTGGAGCGCCCAACTTCAGTTGGGCATGGGTTTGATCAAATTATTTCGGTATTATACTTTAATCAGGAGGTCCAAAACCCCCGCTTATAATACATCGTGGGTAAGCGGGTCGTCATCTCGCGACCTCGCGATGCCGAATGCCTCTATCATCCTTTTTTATCGCATATCGGAACGATTATTGAGTTGGTAAAATGGGCTTCCGTTTCTATAGCTTTTACGGAATTACTCATTTATCGCTGGTATAAGATAGTCGGTTATGATCGGCCACCGGTCCTTTGGTTTGGCGACGATCCCGGAAGCGATGGCGACAACCATCTCTTTATCGGGAATACAACAGATGATATTTCCTCCGGAGCCCATCGCCGAAAAGGCGAAGAGGTCCGTTTCTTCTCGCAGCCACCACAGATAGCCGTACATCGCTTCATTTTTTACGATAGAATCGCGAACCCAGGCTTCCGGTATCACCTGTAAGCCCTCCCATAGTCCTTTGTTTAAATAGAGGGTACCGAACCGCGCCATATCTCTCGGGGTCAATGTCAATCCCCACCCGCCGACCGTATTTCCCTCGGGATCGGCAATCCATCCAGTGAGTTTTTTTCCGAAGACATCTTCCAGTCCAAAGGATTGCGTCGGATGATCCGGTATTTCCCTCATACCGACCGGCCGGAACAGGTTTTCATTGGCAAATTCCCGAGCGCAGAGTCCGGTCGTGCGGGTGAGTATGGCGGAAAGCACATGAATCCCTGCCGTGCAATACTGAAAGTCCCCGAGCCGCCCGTTGCGTCCCATCAGAGAAAGAATATACGGCACCCATT
>JAAYCF010000270.1 GCA_012744415.1 Thermotogaceae bacterium | reverse complement strand
ACATATGATGTCTTCGAAATAAACGAAACGTTGTTTCGCCACGACCAGCCTTTGCTTGGCGAATAAGCGTCCGCGTCGCTTCGTTCATCCGATAGCCTGCCTTTGAACTCACAACGGGCAAGTCAACGCGCCCGTTGGTTTTTGATTTGTCGCTTAAAAAGCGACCTACAGGGTGTTTTGCGATGTTATACTCCCGGTATCAAATGGAAGGGGGTCTAACGATGAAAACGGAAATGACCGAACTTGTCTTTATTCTCGATAAAAGCGGTTCAATGGGTGGTTTAGAAAGGGACACGATCAGCGGGTTCAACGCGATGCTCGAAAAACAACATGCGGTTGAGGGCGCGTGCCGCGTCACGACAGTCTTGTTCGATACCGACTTTGTGCTGCTCCACGACGGTTTGGATATCGGAGCCGTACGGCCGATCACAGAGAAAGATTATTGCGTTGGCGGGTCCACGGCGCTCCTCGATGCGATCGGCGATACGGTGTACAGAATCGAGAACCGACAGATGAACAATGTGGAAAACCGGCGCGCAGACAAGGTTATGTTCGTGATCATCACGGATGGAGAAGAGAATTCCAGCCGAGAATACTCGGCCCAAGACATCCGGCAAATCATCGAGAATCGGAAACAGAGAGGCGGGTGGGAGTTTATCTTCCTCGGAGCGAATATCGATGCGATTGGTACAGCAGCACGTTTGGGCATCGACAGAAAACGCGCCCAAAACTTTGTTGCGGACAGTGAAGGTGTCCAGGAAAATTTTAACGCGATCCATTTAGCCGCGTGCCGATTACGAGAAACTGGCGCCATTTCCGATGAATGGAAAGAATCGATCGAAAAGAATTACAAAAAACCAAGACAAAAAGGTGAGACAACAGATACGCTGACAATCCGCGTTAAAAAATGATTTTAAGGAGCGTCCAACTTTGGTTCGCCGTTCGAATTACACGTACAATGAGACGATCGTTTTTCGATATGATAGACAGAGAACACATACCCCGCTAAGTCTAACTTGTAAAAACATAGAACGGTTTATGAGGGTTGCTTGGTTACGGATAAAAGATCCCGAAATGCGTGTGAACGTCTTATAATGTGCCTTTTGGAGCGCCCAACTTCAGTTGGGCATAGGTTTGGTCAAATTTTTTCGGTATTATACTTTAATCAGGAGGTCCGAAAACCCCGCTTATAATGCATCGCGGGTAAGCGGGTCGTCATCTCGTGACCTCACGATGCCGAATGCCTTTATCATCCTTTTTTATCGCATATCGGAACGATTATTGAGTTGGTAAAAGGGGCTTCCGTTTCAATGGCTTTTACGGAATTACCCATTTATCGCTGGTATAAGATAGTCGGCTATGATCGGCCACCGGTCCTTTGGTTTGGCGACGATGCCGGAAGCGATGGCGACCACTAAATCTTTATCGGGAATGCAGCAGATAACGTTCCCGCCGGACCCCATCGCCGAAAAGGCGAAGAGGTCCGTTTCTTCTCGCAGCCACCACAGATAGCCGTACATCGCTTCATTTTCTACGATAGAATCGCGAACCCAGGCTTCCGGTATCACATGTAAGCCCTCCCATCGCCCTTCGTTTAAATAGAGGGTACCGAACCGCGCCATATCTCTCGGGGTCAATGTCAATCCCCACCCGCCGACCGTATTTCCCTCGGGGTCGGCGATCCATCCGGTGAGTTTTTTTCCGAAGACATCTTCCAGTCCGAATGATTTCATCGGGTGGTCCGGTATTTCTTTCATGCCGATGGGCCGAAACAGGTGTTCATTGGCGAACTCCCGAGCGCAGAGTCCGGTCGTGCGGGTGAGTATGGCGGAAAGCACATGAATCCCTGCCGTGCAATACTGAAAGTCCCCGAGCCGCCCGTTGCGTCCCATCAGAGAAAGAATATACGGCACCCATT
>JAAYCF010000269.1 GCA_012744415.1 Thermotogaceae bacterium | reverse complement strand
GGTAATCCGAAACCGGCGTCGGGCGATTCTTTACGCTATCGAGAACGACCTAAAACGCGTCGCCCGTGGTATTCGAATCGGCGGGACTGTTTTCTTCGGAGACGGGATCTTCCGTTTCAGCCACAGAAGCGGCTGCCGCTTCTTGAGCCATCGCTTCGGAAAGCCCTTCGCGCCCTTCAAGATAAGCTTCCGCGATCTTTCCCGTCATCAGTTTGATCGCGCGAATCGCGTCGTCATTGCCTGGTATGATATAGTCGATCTCATCCGGATCGCAGTTGGTGTCGACGGGCGCGACGATCGGAATACCCAGGTGATTGGCTTCCAACACGGCCGTTTGTTCTTTTCGCGGGTCGATGATAAAAATAATGTCGGGAACGTCTTTCATCTCTTTCACGCCGCCCAGGTTCTTTTGCAACTTTTCAAGCTGGTGTTTGACGATGGATTGCTGAGATTTCGGGAGCTTCTCGAATTCAGGAGACCCGACATAGGCTTCCAATTCTTTTAGCTTTTCGATTCTTTTTTGGATTGTGGGAAAGTTGGTCAGCATCCCGCCTAACCAGCGATTGTTCACATAATAACCGCCACAGCGTTCGGCTTCTTCCTGGATGGCCTTCCGCGCCTGACGTTTCGTCCCGACAAACAAGATCGAGGCTCCCTTCCGGGCTTCGTCGCGGACAAAGTAGTAGGCTTGATCGAGTAACTTGAGCGTCTTTTGAAGATCCATGATATGGACGCCCTTTCGATCGGTGTAGATGTACTCTTTCATTTTCGGGTTCCATCTCATGGTTCGATGGCCGAAATGCACTCCCGCTTCCAGGAGTTGTTTCATAGATACAACTGGCATTGGTGCACCTCCATATAGGTTTTTCCTCCACGATCCTCTGCGGCAAGCGCCGCGCTTTTCGACCCGAGGCTTTTCGCCGAACGGGCACCTGAAAAGGAGCGTAATCGTGTGAGAGATTCGCGGTATTATAGCAGATCGCTATCACAAAATCAATATTCTTCAATCCATAGATATCCGGAGCGGGTTCCAGATTTTAACTTAATGCAAAAAGTGTACGGAATCATCCGCGAGTATGGTAAAATCTGGCGAAGGTCAAAGAAGGGCGTGAATACGTTTTTGAGCATCTTTACGAAATTAGCGAACGTGAAAAAGAGCGGCATTTTAAAAGCGGATAGCATTGAAAAAAAAGAAACGATCCGGGACGAAGAGGAAATCGTTCGCCGTTCGTTAACCGTTTCGATCTACGAAGGGATCGGGGCGGTCATCTACGCATTGGTCATACAAGGCGTCTTTTTCACCAAGATCGCGCTCGAGTTCGGGGCGGATGCCTTCACACTGAGTCTGCTACTGGGAATCCAATATCTGAGCCAAGTCTTTCAACTCGTTGTTCCGACGTTAGTTACAAAGCTCGGAAAGCGGAAACCGTTCGTCCTGGTGCTCGTTCTCATTGGCCGTTGTCTGTGGTTGACCGTTCTGATTCTGGCGATTTTCGGGGTCACCCGGCGCGATCTTTTCGTGGTCATTGTTTCTTGTGGTTTCGTCTGCAGCGCGTTGATCGGGAACGCCTGGACATCCTGGATGAAGGATCTTGTTCCTCAAAGAAGGATGGGGACGTTTTTCGGGTTCCGTAATCTGGTTCATTCTTTTGTCAACCTCATCTTCACTTGGGTCTACTCGATGATCCTGAACCGGTGGCCGAACCGTTTCGGCATCCAATGGGTGCTGGGGATATCCGTCGCGGCTGGTTTTGTCAGTTTGGTCGTCTTAGCCAAACAGTACGAACCCCCGATCAAAGAAATCCAGTCTGTTTCATTCCTCAAACTCTTCCGCTCCAATAAAGACTATCAAAAGCTGCTTACTTTTGGCGGAAGTTGGAACTTCGCGATCCTTTTTTCCGCTTCCTTTTTTTCTTACCATCAACTTGAAAATCTCAAAGTCAACTTCGCCTTAATCGGCTACCTGTCGATGTTTACCAGTTTAATCACGATGGCTTTCTACTGGATCTGGGGGCGAATCGCCGACAAAATCGGACATAAAAACATCCTTCGGATCGGAATCGCAATCGCCTGCTTTACCGCGATCATGTGGTTCTTCATGACGCCGGAGACTATGGGAACGCTCCTGTGGGTGGACGCCGTAACGAGCGCGTTGGCATGGTCGGCGATTAATCTGGCGATATTTACGCTTCCGATGTTGGTTGGCGGTGAATCGGCGATCGTTTTAGTGGCCTTTTTCGGAGCCGTGAACGGTTTGTTCGGGTTTATTGGTTCTTTGGCCGGGGGTTTGCTCTCTCATTGGCTGGTTCCCCTGACCTTTACGATGGGGGGCTTGAGTATGCAGGGAATCCAATTTTTATTCCTCGGAAGCGGACTCCTGCGGTTAGGATGTCTGATGTTGCTCAATCGCGTTTCCGTTGTCGGGCATATCCGCTTGCGGACGGCGTTGTTCGAGACGATGACCAATATTACCCGCCGCGGCGCGAAAGAGCAGGCCGAACCCAGCATCGCTTCGGGAATTGTAGAAAAAATAGATGGAAATAGAGAGAATCTTCCAAAAAACAGAGGTGCAAATGAAGAGCTATCGGAAAGAACTGTGGTTCGAGACAAACCAACGTAGAGCCTACATCAATATCACGGATCAATTGGAAGCATGTTTGAAAGAGAGCCGCATTCAGGAAGGGCTTTGCTTGTGCAACGCGATGCATATCACGGCCAGCGTTTTCATCAATGATAATGAAAGCGGTTTACATCAAGATTTCGAGACCTGGTTGGAAAGGCTGGCGCCGGAAAAACCGCATAGTCAGTACCGTCACAACGGCTTTGAAGACAACGCCGACGCCCATCTAAAAAGACAAGTGATGGGGCGCGAAGTGGTCATCGCCGTGACGGAGGGCCATTTCGACTTTGGCCCTTGGGAGCAGGTTTTCTACGGGGAATTCGACGGGAAACGAAAAAAACGGGTCTTAGTGAAGATCATCGGAGAATAAAATTGGCATACGAAAATGAGATCAACATAGGCAATACCTATCAAATCGTCGTCGAAAAGCTCGTCTTCGGCGGGTATGGTTTGGGATTTATCGAGGGGAGTATCCCCGTTTTTACCGAAGGTGTTTATCCCGGAGAGATCGTTCAGGCGACGATCACATCAAAAAACCGCGGCGCATTTTTTGCCACGGTCGAAGCGTGGGTGTATAAAGTCCCCGAAAGAAACGGGTCGGTCTGTTCCGTTTTCAAACAGTGCGGCAGTTGCGAGTGGTTGGATTATGATTATCAACGTCAACTATCTGCGAAAAAAGAGATCATTCGAGAGCAGTTCCTGCGAATCGGGAAACTGGATATTACGCCCTTTCTATCCGACGTCATTCCTTCAAAACCGTACGGGTTTAGGAATAAAATGGAGTATACCTTCCAAAGTGTGGACGGCGCGGTTGTTCTGGGGTTAAAGCGGAAGAAGAGCCATGACGTCGTGCCAACCCGAGGATGCAAGATCGTGCCCGATACCTTCGAGAAAATAAGGAAGGTCGTTGAGAGCTTCGCCAATCGATCGAAGACGCTCGCGCCGGTTTTTGACCGGAAAACTAAAAAGGGCGTCCTTAAAGACCTGGTCATTCGTACGAATGCGGATTTGACACAGTGGATGGTTATTGTCGTCACCGATTCGCCCTCTTTCAAAGCCTCAGCCGCTTTCGTCAAGACCCTGCGGGAAG
>JAAYCF010000268.1 GCA_012744415.1 Thermotogaceae bacterium | reverse complement strand
TCTTTGAAGGAACCACATTGATCTCCCGCGAGAGGAAGATAAAAATGGTGGGATTTTGCCACGGGCACTACGATGTGGAAAACGTCGCGCGATGCGCCGGGTACGGGATGAACGACATCGACTGGCAAGTCGCGGGGGTCAACCATGGGATCTGGTTGACGCGGTTTAGAAAGGACGGGAAAGACCTGTCCGTTTATCTGAACGAATACGACCGATCGCACAAAGCATGGAAACCGGAAACCCCGTTCGACCTGCAGCTATCCCCGGCGGCCTTTGACATGTTCCGATTTTACGGGGTCATGCCCATAGGGGATACCGTTCGGAACACCACATGGAAGTACCATTATGACCACGAAGTCAAGATGAAATGGTATGGCGAGCCCTGGGGCGGAGCCGACTCGCCGGCCGGTTGGGCATGGTATGAAAACCGGTTGGGGGAGATCGTCGAAGTGATCCAGCAACTCACAAGAGGACTGAAAAACCACCCCGAAGTCAAGTTGACCACCGTGCTGGAAACGAAAAAGAAAAAAATGCCGATTGCCTTCTCGGAACAGGTGGAGCGTATCCTGGACCCAAACAGCTTCAGCGGAGAGCAGCATATCCCGTTCATCGCGGCGATCACAGGGCAACAGCCGGGAAGATTCATCGTCAACACCCTCAACCGAGGGAATATCGGCGGTATTGCAGATGATGTGGCGGTCGAGATACCGGCAACCGTAGACGCAAAAGGCATCCATCCCGAACCGATCGATCCGGCGCTGCCGAAAAAAGTCGTCGATTGGTACTTGAAACCCAGGATTTGGCGAATGGAACGCGCGCTCGAAGCCTTCTTGGAAAACGACCCCGGATTGCTGGTGGAAATTCTGATGCGAGATCCACGCACGCGTTCCCAACGTCAGGCTGAATTAGCAATCCGCGAAATAATGGAATTGAAATAAGCGATTAGAACGCCCGACATTATAACCGTTTATCGCTAGGGAAGCGATCTGGCTTTTCGCGACCGCGCGATGCGACTTTTATCCGTTTATCGCGCGGTAAGCGATCTGGCTTTTCGCGACCGCGCGATACGACTTTTATCCGTTTATCGCGAAACGGTGAAAACCGCTCGTTCTTCAAAAGGGATAATTCGAGTATGGTATAATACCCTTGAAGGCTTCAACAGAAGGAAACAAGGGGTATGGTCCTTATTCCTGATGAGCGGATACCTGAAAGGCATCGAAAACCCCACAGAAGACAGCGCAAATGGCTACGACCTGATGATCCCCAATCGAGAGATCATGTCCTTCTTTAAAGAAACGGTGGCCCAATGGATCAGCGAAGACCCGGAAATGCTACCAGAGATCTCCAAAGCGCTGAGCAAAGGGGATACCGAAGATTTTGCCGGCATGCTCAAAAGCCTTGCGATTCACACCCTCAGTTATCATGACATCGAAAAAGACCAACCGGAGCACACCTACCCTATGCTCGTGCTGGGCATGCTCACACAAGTGCAACATCTCTATCACATCCGCTCCAACCGGGAGTCCGGCCAGGGGCGATACGACATCCTGCTTAAACCCAAGGCAGGCAAACCCGATCTCTATGGCGTGATCATCGAGATCAAAAAAGGAACAGACAAGCTCGATCAGGCGATGGAGCAGATCCAACAAAAAGAATACGCCCAGGAGCTCCGATCCGAAGGATGCGCCAGGATCATGGCTATCGCCCTCGGCGTGGAAGGCAAACAGGTGGAGATGAAAACCGCGATTTTGTGAGCTCCTTCCGCGTGATTATATCCCACTCCCCACAGCGAGAATTCGGGTATGGTATAATACCCTTGAAGGCTTGAATAGAAGGAAACAAGGGGTGATGCCGTGAAAGAAGTCCCGTTGGGAGT
>JAAYCF010000267.1 GCA_012744415.1 Thermotogaceae bacterium | reverse complement strand
TCGCTGAAGCGGAAAAGGACCATTACGCGAAATATCCTTTCAGAACCTACGCAGACTCAACGAACACATCCTTTGAGACGGTCAACTACTATGACCTGATCACGAAAAAAATCGGGAGTAAAATCGTACCCTATACCATGTTTTTGAACCCACGACTGGAAATGATCGGATCCACTCAGTCCTACAGCGGGTTTGAATCTTACGAAGCCGCATTGAAAAAATTCATCCAACTGAACGCGAGAAATCCAAAGAGAATACAAAAAAAGATAACAATAAGTGAAGCAACGCTGCTGTTGAACACCCTTCCTTTCGCGCAAAGCATCGCGTGGGAAGATTTCAAAGCGGCGGTCGCCACACTAGACCGTCAAAACGTTTACATTCTCGAAGACGTCAAGATAGCGGAGGCGAGAGCTTTCTTGGATACGCTCTCGATGCCACCCACCCACGTTTTGATCTCAAGCCGCTGAAAACCGGACTAATCTGGGAGGCCAAAAGAAGTCTATAATCTTTTCGATGCATACGATATCGGCGAAAGGCTAACGACGATGAAGTGTGGCGAATCCTTTTGCGTTAAGGTATAATACTTTTAATACGCTCACAAGAGTGTCAGAAATTCCCCGGAAAGGAACAAATGCCGATAACGAGAGAACCCGGAAATACGGCGCTTTGCTTATTGCGTGGTGCGCGAAGGGTATAATAGGAGTGATCCAATGACGAAAGAAATCTTGCGCAAGATCGAAGAAATCGAGAAGAAAGCCGGAAAAAGCTGGTTGACGATAGCGCAAAAAGCGAAAACGGAAGGGGATTTAATCAAAATCGCTTCCGAATATGGGGTATCCTTGACGAAAGATCAGGCTGCGGAGGGGCTAAAACTTCTAACAGAACATTCGCAAAAGTTAACGGAAACGGATCTATCTGAAATCGCCGGGGGAGGAATCGTATTTAAATAGCACGTATGGAATGAGAAACGGTACGCTAAGACCAAATCGAAGCATCTACCTCCCGGTTTGTTGATTGGAAGAGGTTAAGGAGGGCTCGTCTCTCCGATTTGTTCGGGAATAAAAAAAACGTGGGTGTCACGAATGGGAGTGATCCGATGACGAAAGAAATCTTATCTAAGATCGAAGAAATCGAGAAGAAAGCCGGAAAAAGCTGGTTAACGATGGCTCAAAAAGCGAAAACGGAAGGGGATTTAATCAAAATCGCTTCCGAATACGGGGTATCCTTGACGAAAGAGCAGGCTGCGGAAGGGCTGAAGCTGTTGAACGCGCACGTGCAGAAGTTGACGGAAACAGATCTTTCCGGAATCGCAGGCGGGTTTTTGAAATAACGGTGGTAGAATGCGAATCGGCGCCCTTCAACGATAGCTGAACGGAACCGATTCGAGGGGAGAACGCTCAAAGAGGCTTAATCAACCGAACGGAAGGCTCACCTGCTGGAGAAAAATAGTTGGGGTAGTTCAAACGGGCGTATCTCGTGAATCTCTCGTTTTTTCCGTATGAATCGCCTTGTCGATTAAAATCGCGCTTTCAAGGTTTCCGCAAAGCGTTTGGTGTTTTGCAGGTCCTCTTCGTTTGGTCTCCCTTTATTCATGCCGCCGAAATACTTTAGAAAACTGTTGGTGTTAAAACCAAGGCAACAGAATTCGTCCACAAGAATGAACCCTTTGGCTTGCAGCTTTATACGTAACGCTTGGTGATCCGCGATCAATTTTTGTTTTGACACGATCGCGTTCAATACCTCCGCCATAGCGCGCCCAACCTTCTCCGTATTGTGATGATGAGTAGAATCGACGAGCAACAACGTTTTCATCGTCATCCCTTCTTCCCTTCGATCTCACTGACTTTGCACGCGAAAACCTCAGTGATCGCGACTCCGAATACATCGGCGATTCGGAAGGCCATTTCGAGAGAAGGCGCGTACTTCCCCGCCTCCACGGCGATAATCGTTTGCCTGGAAACGCCCGCTCTCCTCGCCAGTTCTTGCTGTGTCATCTCTTCCGCGAAAAACCGCAACTCACGAATCCGATTCGTAATCTCGAATTTTTTAACCATTTTTTAGACCTTTCCGGTAGTATCGCAGTGACAAAAACCCCTCAGAAATACTACCGATGCCGAATGAGAAAAACATGATGTTGAGCATTCCGGCTGCGGATCCGCTGAACGCTAAGTAAATCAGAGCAATAACGAAACCGGTTCCAGTGATCGAGAACCCCAATTTCAAGGATTTCAATTCGATCAGTTTATCCATTTCATCTTCGACGATCGTGGCTTCGATGTCCCTTTCCACTTCACGCTCCTTCCCATCGCCTGTTTTTATGGCGATTGAGATAGAAAGCCCGATATGGAAAAGAATCTGAAGGATGATGCCAGAAGCGACGCCGATCCCGATGAACGTCAGCATCGTGATCCCCCAGAAACGCAGATCATTTGGATCCACACTTCCGGAACGAGTCCTTATGAAAACGTAGATACCGTAAGCAATAAGCACCGGTACTCCCGATAAAATATTAACGATCGTCCGTTTTTCTTGATAAGACATTTGCCCCACGCTCCTATTTTATAAGTAGTCTAACATAGACATAGTGTACCATATTATATACATATTGTCAAGTATACTGTACACCAATACTTTTCGTTAGTTCAAGTTTTTTGAAATTCCCTATACAACCGCGTTTTGGGATGGTCTGAAGAACCAAATATTTCACGACTCTCGAATAAGAAAAAGACCGGTTTGATAAACCAGTCTTCGAAAGAGATTCAAAAAGAGTGATCGTGAGTCCCTATTCAAGCTCATCCAAACCCAAACACCAATAGACGGCGGACTTCATCAAAGGCCAATCACTGCCCTCATCGTCAAATCCGTCGAAGTAGGCGTTTCCATCGCGCGGACTGTCTTCCTCAAATTCGGGATGGGGTCCGGTAAGGAACACTTTCCCTTCCCCATAGGCAGCGGCGATGTAGGCGGGTTGCCGGATGGCGTCATACGTGGCGATTATGCTTACCGAAGCGGCTTCTCCGATTTCGAAGTAAGGGCTGTTAATCGAAAGCACGACTGCTGTTTCAGGATGCTTTGCGCCGATCTCGGAATCTCGATTCACTGTTAAGCGCGCCATTGTGATCCCATCCCCGTCATCGATCTCCGGAATCGGGCCGATGCCGATTGCCGGGACAAGAACGAACAAACCGTAATCATCCGGGCGGTTTTGCCAAATATTTTTTTCACATGCGATCAACGCGCCGGCGCAGGTTCCCACATAGGCGCATCCCTGGCGAATGTACGCGCGCAGGTTTCCCCGCCCCGTTTCGGTAATCTCCCTTCGGAAGGGAGGGGTTGAGCCGCCGGGAAAGTAAATCAGGCTGACGCTTTTGAAATTTCCTCGATTGAGATCGTCCGCCGATAGCGAAACCGTCTCAAACCCCATCCACGCGAACATCCGATGGGCAATCGCGCGCAGGTAAGGATCAGCGCCGTTTCCGGAGTATATCCCGATGATTCTCACGTGTTCTCCTCTGCTTCCGGCACTCGTTTGAGTGGATGATTGCGCAAAAGTTAAGCCGGTGATTGTTCCGAGCAGGATCACCAACCAGAAAAGGATCATGCCGTTTTTCGTTTTCATACGTGCCCTCCTCTTTGCAACGTTGACTGAAAGATGCGCAAAACAAAAAGACCCTTCATTTTACCAAAGGAGAAAGGGTGGATGATAGTGTCGAAGGTCATTTTTGTTTGAGTGGCGTTGTTGTATAATGAACAATCTTGACGCTCTCTGCGGCCTTATTGGGCAAACCGGCAACCGCGAAGGCAAAACGATGGCGATGAAGGAGGAAATGGTTTGAAACACAACGAAGTGATCGATCTGCTGTTGAATCGAAAATCGGTTCGGAAATACGAAGAAACGATACCGGATGTGGAAACTATCGAAACGATTGTCCGCGCGGGGCAACAAGCCCCTTTCGCTTCCCAACTTTATAGCGTTGTCTATCAATCCGGGGCGAAATATGCGTTCCAGGCGCCTTTATGGTTCTTAATCTGCGCCGACGTTCACAAACTGTCTTTATTTATGAAGCGGCGGGGTTGGACGATCGTCACCAACGGCGTCACCCTTCTGCTCTTCGCGCTCCAGGATGCCTCTTATATGGCGGAGAATATGGTGATCGCGGCGGAAAGCCTCGGCTTAGGCTCTTGCTTTTTAGGGGAGAGCAGCATCAGCGCGAATCGCGTGCGCGCGTTAATAAAAAAACACCATCTTCCGAAAGGGGTCCTACCGATGGTGGAATTGGTGATGGGGTATCCGGCGGAAGACTTCCCCCCGCGCCCGCGATACCCGATGGACTTTACGCTCTTCAAAGACCGGTATCCCGATCTGACGGAAGAAGCGCTGACCGAAGCGATGTCGGCGATGGACGAAGGGTATCTTGCTCAAGGATACTACAAAAAACAAAACGTTAAAATAAAAACTCCCGGCAGAGAGGATACCTTGACCTTCGATGATTACAGTTGGACCGAACATATCTCCAGGAAATGGGGACAATGGGAACCTTCCCCGGAGAAACTGCTCGAGGTCATGAAAGAACAGGGTTTTTCATTTTCG
>JAAYCF010000266.1 GCA_012744415.1 Thermotogaceae bacterium | reverse complement strand
GGAACATAGGCGTATAATTTCGAATACTTATGGATGATTCGATACTTTGGATTGGCTTGTTTAATCAAATTTTCCAATACTTTCGGGTCATCGGGGAAATGATACGAACAGATCGACAGTTTCGGGCTGAAAACCCTGAGCGTTTCCTTCGCGCCTTCGAGCATCAACCGTTCCGCGCCCTCTATATCCGCTTTGATAAAATCAACTTTTCGGATCTGGTTTCGATGTACGTATTCATCCATCGTGATGACATCCACTTCAGCCATCGGATCGTCGGTTGTCTGCCTTTCCGGCATAATCGTCGAAACCATGAAATTATCGGTTATTCGCGCTTTTCCGCACGTGTTTGACAAAGCCGTCTGAACGATATGGATCCGTTCGGGATAGAGCGCGCCCGTTTTTCTTAAATATGGTACCGTTTTGGATACGGGTTCAAAAGCGTAGACCGTGCATCCCCTTCCGGCGGCTACGGCGGAAAACAACCCCAGATTCGCCCCGCAGTCGAAAACCACCTCTTGCTTTTCCAGGCGAACCTCTCCCAATTCGCAAGGCCCTTCCGTATCCGAGAGGATCACATTGAACGCGGCTGGAAACAAGATATCCAAGGACCCGTGAATCATCCCGATTCTGCTGTAGTCGTCATTGAAGAAGTTCGGACACCGAAACCCCGGAAACTCGACGATATCGTTATCAATATCTATTTGATACCGCTCAAATAATCGAAGCGCCCGTTTTTCGTGACGCCGATTCAAATACGTGATCGAACGGCTGCCGAAGAGGTAGACGAATAGATCAGTATTGTTCCTGAAATCACCTTTCAGGATGCGTTTCACGTTACGCCACGCATTTCGAGCGTGGGAACCGGTCATCCGTAAACGCATTCTAAGCCAAACTTTTTTCAGACTCAAGGAGCGCCTCCCTCTATAACGCTGGTAAAGAGTTTCCAATACTGTTCGGCGATTTTTTTGTAATGATAGGCTTCGACGACGGCTTTTTTGTTCCTTTCCAATTCCTCTTCATCCGGAGGATTTTCGAGTAATCGCATGATGCCCTCCGAGAGTATAAAAGGGTTATCTGCCGGTTCGTAGTATCTGGCCAAACCTTTCGTTGTTTCTCTTAGGGCCGTTTCGACGGAGGATAAGACGGGCACCTTCATTCCCATCGCTTCAATGGGAGTCATCCCGAATCCTTCGTATCGTGAAGGGTTCACGTACAAAGCGCAGTTTTTAAGAAGCTGGATTAAGTCCGAATCCTCAATTCTCCCCGTGAAAAGGACCTTTTCCTTAAGTTGATTCTCTTTCACGTACCGTGTCAGTTCGTTTTCTTCATCATACATTCTACCGACTAAAACAAGCCGATGCGGAATCCGATGCGCGATTGCATGGAAGGCTTTCAGCAAGGTCATCGTGTTCTTTTGAGGGTAGGCGATATTGACGGTCATAATGAACGGCTTGGGGATGTCCAAAGAAGGAGACGAAGCGTCGCTTTCTCGAAAAAAATCGATCGGGTTGTGTATCATGACCACCTTCTCTTTTCTACGCGGGTAATATTTTCGGATTTCTCCGGCATCATAAGCGGATATCGCGATGATACGATCGCGTAAACGAAAGGCATTGTCGTAAAGGAGGTGCCCTTTGATATGTTCGATCAGGGTAAACCGCTCTGGAAACGAACGGAATTGCGTATCATGAGGTAAAATAATCGTAGGGATTCGAAAACGCTTAAAATTTGCGTT
>JAAYCF010000265.1 GCA_012744415.1 Thermotogaceae bacterium | reverse complement strand
CTTGTTTTTAAGCTCGCTGTAGTTTTCGATGATCCCATTGTGAACGACCGCCAAACGTCCGGTGCAATCGGTATGCGGGTGAGCGTTCATGTCGTTTGGCGATCCATGTGTGGCCCATCGCGTATGCGCGATCGCGGAGGTAACCATGAGGGATAGTCGATTCTGATAGGCTTTCTCTAATTGAGCGACCCGACCCGTTTTTTTCGCGATCACCAATTCGTGGCCTTCCGTATAGGCCATCCCGGCGCTATCGTACCCCCGGTATTCCAGTTTTTTCAATCCGTCGATCAATTCCTGCAGAGGCCTTTCAGCCCCCACGAATCCAAAGATGCCGCACATCTTGATCCCCCCGCCGATAAGAAGTATCTTAGTATATCACGATTGACGCGGTCACGGCTCTTCGCTCGACGAACGAACCGGCGCGACCGATACGCGATGACAGGCGATGCTACCGTTTGTTTCGGATGGGTTTAAGCGTGTCGGAGCTTTCTCCCGGAATGTGATACAATCAACGCATTAGGAAAGGGGGGAAGGTTATGGGAACCTACCGCATCGTGAGAATGGGGTTAACGCGCTTCACCGTCATCCGCTCAGCGAAGGGGACGGTCTTGGTCGATACCGTCCCTTTCGTTTACCGGGAACGATTCTTTCATCGGCTGGATCGGTTAAGACTCTCGCCTTCAGAGATCGTGGCGATCCTTCTCACCCACCATCATGAAGACCACACGGGGATGGTGGCCTCTCTCCTCGAAACAAACCCCATGATCCGCTTGATCTTTCACACCGGAGAAGAAAAGGCGCTCCTCTCCGGAAAAAATCAGCAGGCAGCTTACACGAATCAAAAAATCGAGGACTTTTCAAAGAAAGCGAACCTGCGGGCAACTTTCACACCCCTTCCACGCCGACCGCAAGACCTCGTCGTGGAAGCAACGGAGTCGCCAATTCTGAGGGACTTCGGCATCGATGCGACCCTATTGCATACACCCGGGCATACCTCCGGATCCCTAAGCGTTTTATTCGATGACCGAACGCTGATCGCCGGAGACACCTTCGCGAATATTCCGCTGAATCTGTTTAAAACGAATCCTTTCCCGTTCATCTACGAGGATAAGCAAGCGCTGTTGCGCTCCTGGAAAATGATCGTGGCTAAAACGCCTGCCGAGATCATCCCTTCCCATGGCCGTCCACTCTCCCTATCCGCGGTGGAGAAAGCGCTAAAATTCCGAGAAATTTAAAGCTATCTTCCCTAATAGGAAGTTTTTTTCGGATAATCGGGCGCAAGGGGGAAATTTCGCGTTAGATTTTTCTCACGCAATAGGTTATCATTAAATGTGACAGGTGATTCATTTGATAGATGATAGATGATTCAGATATCATGAGGAGGTGCACCATGCGTTTAGAAGGAAAAGTCGCTCTCGTGACCGGTGGAGCGAGAGGGATAGGGAAAGCGATCTGTATGCTTTTTGCAAAGGAAGGCGCCCACGTGGCCGCTTGTGATGTGTTGAACGAAGATCTCGCTTTATTGGAAAAAGAAGCGGCGGGGCTTCCCGGGAAGGTCAAAGGGTTTCATTTGGACGTTACGAACCGTGAAGAGATAAAGACTGTCGTCGGCCAGATCGTCGCCGAGTTCGGAAAACTGGATACCGTAGTCAACAATGCCGGTATCACCCAGGACGCCTTTTTGCACAAGATGACAGAAGAACAATGGGATAAAGTGATCAACGTCAATCTGAAGGGAACCTTTAACGTCACTCAGACCGCGATCCCCTTTATGAAAGAAGCCGGAAGCGGCTCCATCACGACGACCTCTTCGATCGTGGGGCAATTCGGCAATGTAGGCCAGACGAACTACGCGGCGACCAAGGCGGGAGTGATCGGGATGACTTTGAGTTGGGCCAAAGAGTTCGCGCGTTTTAAAATCCGGGCCAACGCAGTGGCTCCGGGATTCATTAGCACCCCGATGACGAAAAATATGCCTGAAAAGATTATCGATTTCATGATCGAAAAAACCCCCTTGAAAATGATGGGAGAACCGGAAGACATTGCCTATGCCTTTTTATACCTCGCCAGCGATGAAGCGCGCTACGTCACCGGACAGGTTTTGGGTGTCAACGGGGGTTTGACGATCTAACCTCGGGAATCCTCAGCCATCAGGAGAGAAAAAAGATGCCGAAACGGAGAGTCCCTCTTTCGACGAAAGGGGAAAAAACCTACCACGATATCATCGAAACAGCCCAGGCGTTGTTCCTTGACAGAGGATATCACAAAACCTCGGTTTTGACGATCTCAAAAGCGGTGGGGATCTCTCCGGCTGCGTTTTACCAATATTTTGACTCTAAAGAAACGGTCTTCAGGAAGATTTGCGACCGTTTCTTCGATTTTATATTTGATTTCGATTTTCGATCTTTCACCAATGATAGATCGGTGGAAGAGCTTCTGGATAAGCTTTTGAATCGATTCTTCGACCTGTTGTGGGAAAACCGCGGGGTCTATAAGGTTTTCCGAGAAGCGGAGTTCATAGACCTTGAAATCGGAAAAGCCTTTTCTGGGCGTTTACACCAAAAACTGAGCGATTTTCTCAATCGAAAAACCACACCCGAAGAAAGCCGCGCTTTTTTTTGGTTTCTTTGGGGACCAATCTACTATCTGAGCGGCTTTTGGATCTTGTGGAAAGGAGAGCCCGTTTCCCCGGAAGTCCGATCGACCTTGAAGTCCTTCTTGCTCAACGGCATTTCCCGAGGGGAGTTTGTTGTCAACGAAAACGTCTACCTCAACTTAAACGAAGAAAGCGCCGTCACGGAGAAAGCCAAAACAAAGGGCGAAATAACCCGCAATCTCTTATTGGAAGCCTCCGAAGAACTATTCGGCCGGAACGGATTTACCGGAACGGGAATCCATCGCATTTCGGAAGCGGCTCAATGCAGTGTTGGAACAGTCTACGTCTACTTCCGGACGAAAGAAGATATCCTTCGAGAGTTGGTTCACCAGACGGGTAGGGAACTCCGACATCAGATCAAAGGCTATGCGGAGCGTTTCACGGATCGCAGGGATCAGGAGTTGG
>JAAYCF010000264.1 GCA_012744415.1 Thermotogaceae bacterium | reverse complement strand
GTGCCGTTCTATTACATCGACTATACGCTGGCTGGAATATGCGCTTTCCAATTCTGGTTGAAGATGAACAGGGATCGCGACCGCGCGTGGCAGGACTATCTGCATCTATGCCAGCTTGGCGGATCGCAGTCATTCCTGTCGCTCGTCGCCGAAGCGGGGCTCAAAAACCCCTTCGAAGATGGATCGGTCTCTTCCGTCGTTTCTTTCATAAATGAACAGTTGAACGCCATCGACGATTCGAAGTTTTAACCGCTAGAGTAGCGCTTCTAGTAGGGCTCTTAAAAGGAGGCAAAATGAAACAGCACGCCCCCGGGCAAAAGAGGAAGTAGACAGAAAACAATGGAATGGTGAAAAAACCGTATGAAAGCTGATTCCAAGGCAATCGCCCATGCTGTTCAAAAGGTCCGGCGGCTGTTTCCCGACAACGCGGAAAAGATCGTTGTCTACGACGAGGGAGAGGATTTCCTGGCCCTCGATATCCGAGGCGAATGGATATTCCTTTTCCCAAAAAATCCGCGAGCGGTAGAAGCATTAGGAGTAGAAATACGATTGCTTCCTGCAATCGCCAAACGGGTGCCTTTGCCGATACCGTACATCGAATATGCCAGATCCGATTTCATCGGTTATCGCAAAATACACGGAGTCCGATTGGCTTCTGACGTCATCCGAAGCTGGGATTCAGTAACGCGCTTTCGTTGCGCGAAGCAACTCGGGGAATTCCTCGGCCGCCTGCACACCTTCCCGCCCGAAGAAGCCCGGGAGGCGGGGGTATCTGACTCATCGGCGGCGTGGCGGTTTCAAGCCTATCGGAATGTTTGTGAGTACGTGCTTCCATCCTTGAAAAAACGTGTGGTTCAAAACGTCGTCGGTTTTTTTGATCGTTACCACGCTATGCCTTGGGAATCCCTTTTAATCCACGGAGACCTATCCTTTGAGGATCACGTGTTCTTTAATCCCACGAAAAAAGAGATAGCGGGGATCATCGATTTTGGAGATATCGCTTTGGATGATCCTGCGCACGACTTCCAATGCGTTCTTGAAGATGGAGGCGTCGAATTTTTCCATTTGGTTTCGTCTTTCTATACCGGAAAGCTCGATCCCCTATTAGGTGAAAAAACACAGCTACGGATAAGAGCCCGTCCGCTTTTTGATGCTGGTTGGGTTTACGAAACCCATCAAGAAGAGCGTTTTAAAATACGGGTAGAAGAAATCGATCGGTTGTTCGAAAAGCCCTATACCCCCTTTCAAGTTTAAACCCTTCTTTGTTTTTTTACCCCGACGTTTTTGGCTTGTGGCGACCGATTCGATACGTTTTCCAGGCTCTATGAGTATTATCGGATTTACGGACTCGTTTTTCAGGGCTTGATAGCCGAAATGCCCTCTCATACCTTTGATCATCGTTTAAATCCCACTTTGACCATCCGAATACGTCTTTTCGTTTCAACCGAAAAGGCGAATATTCTCACGCGTGTCTCCTTTAAAAATGCGCCATCGTAATGATTGAGTTAGGACGCGGGGTAAAAGGACCTTCTCGGGTTTAGATACTTCGGATTCTTGTTTGTACAGTTGAGGTTAGTGGGCCTCCACGAAGAGGAAAGTTATCGGTGATCGTGCGGGTGAAAACCCCGCCCTACCTTTTCCCCATCGGGCTCTTTTCTGATATACTTAATCTTTGAAGGTTTTAACGAATCAAAGGAGGAAGTTGCCATGAAAAAAAGGGCCTTACCCTTCATTTTTCTCCTTAGTATAGCGCACTATTGCCTCTTGTTCGGTCAAACGCTTCCGCAGAACCGTTTTCAATCCATAGTCACGTATGTTCAAAGCGAAGGGAACGGACGGATTGCGGTGAAATTGAAAGAACCCCTTTCTCCGCGTTACAGCACTGGAACCGGGATCGTATTGTCTGTCGGTGCGAATTTCACGTCCGGGGGCGCGAGCGGTTTTACCTTTGACCTTCCGATCGATCGGGAAGGGATCGTGGCCGCTTCGCTCCTGTGGCCGGGATGCAACT
>JAAYCF010000263.1 GCA_012744415.1 Thermotogaceae bacterium | reverse complement strand
CCCTGGGTGACATTACAGGAGGAGGACCCACCCGGTCCCATCTCGAACCCGGCCGTTAAGCTCCTCCTGGCCTATGGTAGTATGGGGGAGACCCCATGTGAGAGTCGGTTTCGCCCGGGGTTTTATTTTTATTTTTTTTGGCCCCATAGGACAACGGCTAGTCCATCGGATTCTCAGTCCGAGGATCGGGGTTCGATTCCCCGTGGGGCTGCCAAGCGGTATAATAGCGGATAACTTGATCCGCTATTTTTTTTCGGCATACTTTCTTAAAAATATGATAGAATAACAGCGGAAGGAGGGATACTATGAAAAAAATAGTTGTCACGTTTTTAATCGCGATTCTTTTAACCGGGGCAGCCTACGCGCAAGACACGAGCAAGATGACCGTCGATATGCTCTCCGAAGCCCTTTCTTACTTGACCGCCGATGTGGCTGTCGGAAACCCGATTACGGTCGGCGATAAGACCTTAATCCCCCTGTTTAAAGCTATTACCGGATTTGGCGGAGGCGGAGGCGGTCCGGAAGGCGTTGTTTACGGATCCGGTGTTGGCGGTTCTTTGGAATTCCTGCCGTTTGCGATTGTTGTGATTTCGGGTGAACAGGTAAATATCATACCGGTTCTCAACGAAAAACCGTTTTTCGAACAATTGGTCGATGCCTTACCGCAAATTATGCCGATCGTGATGCAGGTGATGTCGATGTTCGGTTCCGCTCCGGGAGCGAATTGAACGTAAAATAAAAAAGGGCGCAAGCCCTTTTTTTATTTCGTCACGCTTCCGGGGTATTCGATCTCTTCGAGTATTTGTAGGACTTCCTGCAACTGGGCGGTATTAACCCGAACCTCTTTCTTCTCGAGGTCAATATTGAACGCTTCGATTCCCCTATCTTTAAAGGCTTTGGATATCCGCATCACACAGTGGTTGCAAGACATGTCCGGTATCTTCACTTCACTTTGAACAGACATATAAAAACCTCCTCTCTCCATAGTCTTCTTTTTAGAAGACGTCCTTATTCAAAGGAGTATTTTTGATAGGCTTCAAAAACCTGACGCGCGAGGGGCGCTGCCGTCGCGCTGCCGTATCCCCCTCGTTCGACGAAAACCAAAATCGTGACTACGGGATCTGCTTTCGGATAAAAACAAGCGAACCATGAATGGTAGACGCCTTCTACCCCGGTCTCAGCAGTACCGGTCTTTCCCGCAAGGTCCTTCGCGTAAGGCGTCCCGGTGAAAACGCTGTATGCGGTCCCGCCCGGTCTCGATACGACGGCTCCGAGCGCTTCTTTAAAGTAGGTCCAATAGCCTTTGGGATAGTCTAAAACTTTCGTTGGCGGATTCCCGCCGTTTTTTAAAAGAGTCGTTCGCGCCAGCATCCCTTCGTTGGCGATTAACTCGAATAATTTGCACATCTCGAGAGGGGTGAGCTGCACATAGCTCTGACCGATCGCGGTTAACAACGTGTCTCCGTAATACCAGCGTTCTTTGAGCGTGTTTTTTTTCCAATCCGCCGAGGGGAAGATACCCGATACTTCGTTTGGCAGCTCAATCCCAGAGCTCGCGGTTAGACGGCTTACCGTTGAGAAGTCATACATTTTTTCGATTCCGAGTTGCGACCCTAAGGTGTAAAAAAAGGTGTTACACGATTTTTGAAGGGCCAAAAAGAGATTGACTTCCCCGTGGCCTGTATCGATCCAGTCCCGATAGTGAACCGTTTCTCCGAAGGTGGTTAAAACTGGAAAACTACCTTTACACGTCTCGCGATTAACGACCGTCGTTTGGAAAAATGCGCTCGATTGGTCCATTGAACAAAGGGTGACCCAGGGTTTGATCAAACTGCCGGGGTTATAGCGCATTTGAATGGCCCGATTTAAAAAGATTCGGTCGGGGTCGTTTTGCAACTGGTCCCATTCGGATTGGGTAAAAGGTTGGACCATCCTGGTACTTTCGTAAAAAGGCGAGGAAACTAACGAGAGAATTTCCCCCGTCTTCGGATTCGAAACAATAATCGTGTAAGGGTTCTCGAGGGGCTTGGCGATCTCTTCAATCGCTTTTTGAAATTCGTAATGGACGGACAAAGTGAGGCTTTTTCCGGACTTGGGTTTCTGGATCCATCGCTGGGTTAGCTTTCTGGTTCGCGAATCCACCTCGATCCGATATTGTCCGGGTTCTCCAGATAACCAATGGTTTAAAGCATATTCTATGCCGGCGATACCTTCTGATTCTCTGTTCACATATCCTACGAGATGGCTGAGCGAGCCCTGGAAGGTATAATTGCGGGTGAAAAGATACTTAACGCTGAGATTAATGTTAGCCGAAGGAAGGTCTGCTCTGAGGGGTAGATCGATCGCTTTGTTCATCGCGTCCCGGACTTCTATCTCCGTCACACCGCATTGATTGGCGACACTTTGGATCAACTCCGTTCGCTCGCGCCCGTAAACTCCGCGGAAGGTGGCTTCGAGGTCCACCACCCGTCGAAACGACGTGTTGGCCAATAATGTCCCCTGGCGGTCATAGATATTGCCCCGTAACGCCGGAACGAGGTCTCGACGCAATCGCATACGGTCTAGACGCTCAGCGTTTTCCTCGTAATGGATCACTTGGAGTTGATAGGCGCGTCCGAGCAAAATTAAAGCGAACAAGAAGAGAAAAAAGAACAGGAACCGAATTCTTTTTTCTCTTTTGTCCGATGGCTTAAGAACGGTTATTCTGCGATTTTTAGAACGATCTTTCCACAGTTTCCTTGTTCCATTAACAGAAAGCCTTTTTCCCATTCTTCAAACGGGAGAAGATGCGTGACGATCTTGTTCAAATCAACTCTTTTATTGAGCAATAGACTTGAAGCAATGTACCACGTCTCGAACATCTTTCTGCCCGTGATCCCGTAAAGTGTGATATTCTTGAAAATAACCTTGTTGATATCGATGGGGAAGGGTTTGTCAAACACACCCAGAGCGGAAATATGTCCTGAAGGCAAGAGGGCATCGATACACAACCCCAGCGCCTTTTCGTTGCCTGACATCTCCAAGGCGGCCTCCACTCCCTCTCCATTCGTTAAGCGCATGATCTTTTGGTGAACGTCTTCCTTTGTAGGATTAAAGACGTAGTCGGCTCCGTTTTTCAATGCCATGTCGATTCGAAAATCTTTCACTTCGGAGACAATAATGGGTCCGGCCCCCAATGCTTTCGCCACTTGTATTGCCATCAAACCGATCGGCCCGGCGCCCGTGATGAGGGTGCTTTTACCCGCGACGCCTCCGGTGGTAACCGTAAAAACGGCATTACCCAGCGGTTCTTGAACGGATGCGAAGTGTTGGGAGAGCTCCGGAGCGTTCTTCCACAGAACGACTTCGGGAACTTTGGCGTATTCGGCGAAGATACCGTTAGTATCGACACCGAGAATCTTCATATTTTTACAGATATGCATATTACCCGTACGACATAGCCGACAATAACCACAAGGGATATGTGTTTCCGCCGAGACGAAATCTCCGATTTGAACGCTTTTTACTGCTTTCCCGACACCGATAACTTCTCCGGAAAATTCGTGCCCGGCAATTTGCGGCGTTTTTATCCGATTTTGGGACCATTCATTCCACTGATAGATATGCAGATCGGTACCGCATATTGAGGCATACTTCACCTTTATCAACACCTCATGTTCATCGGTAATGACGGGGATGTCCACTTTTTGCATAGATAAGCCTCTTGCTTTTTCACTCTTCACAAGCGCTTTCATAGTCGCCATGTTTTGCTTTTACCTCCCGTATATTTAAAATACGATCTTTCATGCGATTTCGGTTCGTCAAACTTTTTTCGGAGAAGACGGGTTCTTTCGACCAAGGGTCAAACCCCGTGTAGTAAACGGTGGTAGAGAGCGTCGAGGGGGTAGGTGTAAAAATTTGTATTTGTTTGGGATGGAATTCCAATTCTGTGCGAATGAACGACCGTAATTCTCGATTTTCTTCTTCGCTTTCTCCCGGATGGGCGACGATGAGATAAGGAACGAGGTATATATCTTTCCCCTGGCTCTTCGCTTCAAGAAAATATTGGCGAGTGAACTCTTTAAAAACCGTGATCGGGTACTTTCTCATCGCGCGCAATACAGTAGGGCTCGCGTGTTCTGGGGCAATCTTTAGCTGACCGGAGACGTTGCTCTCAACGAGAGCCCTGAGGAAGCGTTTCCCGTTGCGGCGGTCTGCCAACACCAGATCGGGGCGGAGACCGGAAGAGATAAAAACGCGTTTGATGCCGGGTATCGTTTTCAATCGATCCAGCAGTCTTAGATACGCCTCATGATCGGGGTTCAAAGAAGGGCATGGCTCCGGGAAGAGGCATAGACGGTCTTTGCAAGCCCCTTCAGCCGTTTTTTTTCGGCACTCGAATCCGTACATATTCGCCGTTGGGCCGCCAACATCGGAAATAAATCCCTTAAACTCTTTATGAGTTGCGATGGTCTTCGCTTCGTTCAGGATCGAGGTTTCGCTTCGCCATGTGACAGTTCTTCCCTGATGGGTTCCTATTGCGCAAAAGGCGCAGCTGCCATAGCATCCGCGATGACTGGTTATTGAAAAGCGGACTGTTTCTATTCCTTTAACGGACAGGCCTTGGCGTTGATAGAACGCGGGGAGATCTCGTGAGTAAGGATACCCGTAGATTTTATCGAGTTCAGACGTTTGTAACGGCAGACTGGGAAGGTTTTGGACGACCGCGCGTGTTCCGTCGGTTTGATAAAGGATCTTTCCACGGATCGGGTCTGTCTCTTCATAGAATAGGCGAAAGGCTTCTGAATATGCTTCTTTGGAAGAGCTGATCTCTTCGAAAGAAGGGAGTCGAAGCGCCTCTAAAGGGAGTTTCTGCCTGTTGGTTAAGGTGTAAGCGACTCCACTAACGCGAGCGACTCTTTCACGCCAATCAGGGTAAGAAAAATGTTCGGCGGCTTCTGTCAGTGTTTTTTCCGCCATTCCAAAAAAGATGAAATCGGCTTTGCTGTCCAGGAGAATCGAATGACGCACCTTATCCTGCCACCAATCGTAATGGGCAAAACGGCGAAGACTCGCTTCGATACCGCCCAAAACAATAGGGACGTCTTTCCAGATTCTTTTAACGAGGTTGGTATAAACGATGACGGCGCGATCCGGCCGTTTCATTTCCGAATCGGTAAAAGACAGATCGTCGGTTCTTCGTTTCTTTTGCGAAGCGGTATAGTTTGAAACCATCGAATCGAGGTTCCCGGAAGTAAT
>JAAYCF010000262.1 GCA_012744415.1 Thermotogaceae bacterium | reverse complement strand
GTTCCGGGCGATTTGGTTGATCTGCCCGAAAATGAACCATGCCAGCAGGTCTTCATACTCATTGAATAGCTGATTCCCTTCGAGAGCGTCTTTTATCGACTTAACCGATCTTAGGCTTTTCTCGATCGGATCCAGAATCTTGGATCGCGTGATGGTGGAGGCATCGGTGCAGTAGACGTAGGTGTACCGATTGACCAATTGGATGCGGGGACGGCGAATAAAGCAACGCATATTGAATAAGTAATCCTCACTAAAACTCGGAAGTTCCTCGAAAGCGATCTTGTGTTGCGTTAAAAAATCGGTTCGATACAGTTTGTTCCAAGCCGTCACGCCGTAACCGGGATCGTAGAAGAGTTCATAGCGTACCCGCGGGAGGGCTTGTTGTTCCGCTGTAATCCTCTCGCGCAGAAAAGAAGGGGCTTTCTTGAAATGGCCGTGTCCGACTGATTCAAATAGGTTACCGATCGTGATGTCCGCTCCGGTCTTTATGGTTTCCGCATATAACGTTGCAATCGTTTCCGGAACGAAGAAATCATCCGCATCGATAAATAACAGATAATCGCCGGTCATTACAGACATTCCCGCGTTTCTCGCGGCGCCGACTCCTTTGTTTTTTTGATGGACAACGCGAATCCGACCGTCTTCTCGGGCATACCGGTCGCACATTTCCGGACAGCGATCCGGAGAACCGTCATCGACGAGGATCACCTCAAGATTCCCGTAGGGTTGCTGTATCACGCTGCTGAGACAGCGGTCGAGGGTTTGTTCCGCTTTATAAATGGGGATGATGACACTTATCCGCGCCGGTTCCGATTTCATGTTTATGATACCTCCGCTCCATTTTCCTGAGAAGGACCCTCGTTTCGCTGCGACTTCCAGGCCCGAATCACCCCGCGCCGAAAATAGGGAGGGCTTTGCATCTCTTTATCTGTTGGAAGGAGGTATCCGTCTGTCATCTGCGTATGGTACCCACCCTCTGAGAAGAACTGTTCAAACGTTTTAGCGTCCTCTTTTCGATGATACGTACAGCAAACGACCCTCGTATCTGGTTTCAATAGAGTTTTCGACGCGCCCTTCAGAACAGCGGCCTCTTGCCCTTCCACATCCAGTTTAAGCAGGAACGGACCGTTTTGATACTGCAGAACGGAATCGACCATTTGACACTTGTCGTCATCGAATGAAGAAGCGGCTTTCGCGATAATCCTCACCTTGTCTTTCCAGGGTTCGAACGTGAGCGCAAGAGGTTCACGCCAGATTGGCTCCGGTTCAAAGAGGATAATCGCTCGAACCGTTTCAACCCATTCTAGAGAGATTAAGCCTTCTGCCGCCCCGATGTCCAAAAAGGCGTCGTTGTCTGTGGGAAAAAAATCGTTTGAGAAGTACTGGTGGGGGCTCAACATGTGTTGTTCAAGAAGTAACCCGTTATACATTTTTTGAACCAGATCCGGAGAAGCTTTCGAGGGAAAATATAACCTTCTCTCACGGTGAAGGACGTAAGGAAATCCGGCGCCGGAATCATAGTAAACATCGATCTTCGATCGTTCCTTTTCAAAAATGAAGGGGTATGGAATCATCTGGATGGACTTCGCGCGATTGATAAAATCCAATTCTTTTTGAAAAAAACGCTTTTCTTCTTGATGAGTCTCGAAGTACCGGTTAATCCTCCTAATGAGAATCTTTTCGTTATATTGGTTCCTGGCTCTCTCGATACTTCTTCGAACCCGAAGAGGAACACACTTCCGATAAAGCCGTCTCATTGTTTCAAAGTAAGGGTTCGACAAATCAATCTACCTCCAGCGTTTTAAGAAAACAATCCCAATACTGTCGCGCGATAGTTTGTGGCGAATAAGCCTTTCGAAAGGTCTCTTGAATCGAGCGCATCCGATCGGGATCCGGCTCTTTTTGAAGGACATCCAGTATTTTTTCAGACAGTCGGGTGTCATCGGTGGCCGGTTCATAGTAATGAAGAAGGTTTTGCGTGGCCTCCGGAATACTCGTTTCGCGGGTCGTAATGACCGGAACGCCGAAGAGGGCGGCTTCGATCGGCGTGATCCCGAATCCTTCGCACAAAGAAGGCGAAACGAAGAGAGCCGCATTTTGATACAAGGTATTTCTCTGGGTATCGGACAAGTATCCCGTGATGAAAACCTTTGGGATTTTCTTTTCTTCGATGTATTGAGCGATCCCATTCGATACGCTTTTTATCGCCGGTCCCGCCAGCACTAAAGAGTGATCGATAAGCCGGTAGATTCGTTCAAAGGCTTTAATCAACGTGATCAGATTCTTATGATACCGGATGGCATTCACGCTGAGTATGTAGGGCGTGGGAAGGTTGTAGGGCGTCGTCTCGGTAAGGTTTATGGCAACGGGGTTTGGAATCACCGTGATCTTTTCTCCGGGGACTTCGGGGTAATAGTTCAGAATGTCATTTTTTACAAACTGTGATGGAGTCACGATTCGCGTCGCTCCGAGCAACGTCATTCGGTAGGAGTGGTCCAGCATGTGATAGTACCGTTTCGAAAGCTGATCGGGAAATCGCCGTAAAAAAAGATCGTGCGCTGTTACAACGGTCCTGCTCGGTTTCGAAACAGATACGCTTTGCGCCATAAAGGGATGGAAAAGAATATCCGCTTTTTCTTGGCGATGGAAAGAAGGGACACTCCGACGTTCAATATAGAGTTGGCGAAAGAAACCGTCTTTCCAGCGTAGTCGATCCAAAAAAGCAGGATAAGGAGCATTTTTTGCCCGCAGCCCGGGGAGCTCCCTTTCGAAGACTTTCCTCACTTCCGGATTGACGATAATCCGAAAACAATCCAAACACCCCATCTGATCGAACCCGTTTAATAGGTTGATCACATACTGCCCAACGCCGCAGACCTCCTCGGAACGAAAGATATTCGTTGCATTCAGCGCGATCCTCATAATCTCGCCTCCGTTTATCGGGGGATAGAAAAGAATTCCTGTCGCGGTTTTCCTTTCAGGTTCTTGAAAACGGTAACATCGGTTTTCGACTTAATGGCATAACGACTTTGCCGGGGATTGACGTTCTCGGCGGGCGGCGAGTATCGCTCGGCGGTAAACCGATATCGTCTCTCTCCATAAGATACGGTATCGATAAGCGCGATACCAGAGGAGGAAAGGGTTCAAAGTATAAACCATATTGGCGTAAACGACAAGAGGGTGGAAGTATTTCGCGGTCATGTAAACCCTCGAATAGACCGCAAAGGCTTCCTGCTCCGTACTCCTTTGGCTGATGTATCCTAAATGTTGAAACGGGATCGCTTTGTACAGGAAAGTTTTAAACTTTCCGTTCCGACTCTGGTATTTTTCGGACAAGTTCGGGTGGTATACCACAATCTCCGGAAAATACCGCGACTGATAACCTAAAGACCTCGATTTTAGCCCGTAATCGAAATCACTGAACCAAACGAGGTAGTTTTCGTCGTCGCAAACACAATTCTCAACGACTGTTCGATTGATGAGCAAGCCCATATTCGGCCCGAT
>JAAYCF010000027.1 GCA_012744415.1 Thermotogaceae bacterium | reverse complement strand
CGGAAGGGGCGGTCACGAAAAAAGTCGAATATTTGCAGAAGAGCAATCAACACTTTGAAGCCCGGGTGTGGATAGCCGAAAACGAGTACGCCTCCACGCTGGATCCGGCGGATTACCGTGACATCACTCTTCACGTGAAATATACCGCGAAAAATGTGCTTGAGATAGGACAGGATGCTGATCAGATCTTCCGGCAAATCTGGGGCACCGGATGGGACTCTTTTGCGAACGATGTCACCGGCGTTTTCCATTTTCCCGAAGGTCTCACGCCTGAGAAGGTCTACACCCATCCGAATCTCTCCTACACCGCCGAAGGGAACGTTCACACCTTCCACGCCAATCATATCGCCCCGAATGCGTACGCCGAGGTCCGGTTCGTTTTTAACGACGCGCCGCGCTTGACCTATGCGGTGGAGAACCCCACGCTGAGTGCTAGCGCGATCCAGTCGGAAGAGCGTTCTTACACGACAGCCTTTTGGCTTCATTGGGTCATTCGGGTTGCGCTGTACCTCATTCTCTTCTGGTTGTTGATCTTCCTGTATCGGAAATACGGGGTCGAACCTGAGATTTCCTACCACGGCATCTATGAACGGGAACTTCCGAGCGACGATTCTCCGGATGTGATCAACGCGTTGATTAAAAACCGAGCCGGGAGTATCGACGACGACGGGATCGCCTCCGCGATGATGAGCCTATATCGCAAGGATTACATCTCTTTCGATCAAAGTAAAAAGGATCTCGTCGTCATCCTCAATCCTAAGGCCGATCAGCGGGTCTTTCCGACGGAAGGGATATTCCTCGCTTTTCTGAGGAAATATGCCCAGGACAACGCCTTCGACTTCGGGCAGTTGAAGAAGACGTTTAAAAAGTCTCAAAGGGAGGCGATAGCGTTTACAAACAGCCTTTCGGCTTATAAACGCCAAGTCAATACGGAAGCTTCAGGAAGAAAGATCTTCGAGTACAAAGGGGCAACCGTATCGAAAGTGGTCGCGGTTTTGTTTATGATCCTGTCCGCAGGGGTATTGATTCCGGTTCAAGGTGTCAAAATCCCATTCTTCCTCGGGATCAACACCATCCTCTTTGGGATTCTATGGTTCATCAGCGCGTTGGTCTTGATGCTTCCGAAAGAGGTTTACGGGAGATGGACGAAGACGGGAGCGGAGTTCTACCAAAAATGGAACAACTTCGGCAGCTATATATCCGATATCTCCGCGATCAAAGACTATCCGCCCGAATCCGTCGCGGTATGGGAGCATTATTTGGTTTACGCGACCGCTCTGGGTATCGCGGATAAAGTGGAGAAGGTTCTGAAGAGCGCGGTCCCGAAAGAACTCTGGGAAGAGCAAAGTCAACATAGCAACCTGTATAATTTCTACTCGATGGGCGTTCTCTCCCAATGGGCAACCTTGCGAACAGTTTCCGCGACGTCGGCCAGCAGCAAAGGCGGATCTGGCGGCGGCGGTTTTGGCGGCGGCGCGGGCGGATCCGGCGGCGGGTCCGGCGGCGGCGGAGGGGGCGCATTCTAATCGGTGAGCCAATTACACCGCATCCAATGGTTGGATCGAGCGGTTCGCGAAGGCGCGTATCCGAACTGCGCGGATCTGGCGAAAGCCTTTGAAATCTCCCGAAGGCAAGCGGCGAGGGACGTCGAGTACCTAAGGTACTCATTAGGCGCGCCTGTTACATTTTCACCGGAAAAGCGGGGTTATTACTATACGGACCGGTCTTTCCGCCTGCCCGCGATCCATGTTTCACAAGAAGAGACCGAGCTGATCCGGCAGATGGCGGTGGTTTATCGCGCGGCCGGAGACAGAAGAGCTGCGCAGCTGGCCGATCTTTTCCAAAAGATAGGACAATCTCTGGGGATCGAAAGCGATTTCGACCACGTTACCGGGGATCAATGGCCGGTTGTTCCGATCTTGGAGGAGTCGATCCTTCGAAATCGAAAGGCTTGTGTTGTCTACGTGGATAAACGTGGAAACGGAACAGACCGGGTGGTGTGGCCCTATCGCCTCTTCGAAAAATACGGAAACAACTACCTGTTGGCCTTTTGCGAAAAGGCGCAGGATTTACGGTACTTCCGCATCGAACGGATACGGAAAGTGACGATTTCAGAAGGTGTCTTTCCGAAACCGTCGCTATCTTTCGATCAATACATCGAGGAAACCTTCAATCGGCTCGTCAAACCATTCACGGCGCAGTTCGCAGTATCCGATTGTGAGGGTGACGGGGACGAAAACGGCTTCGCCACCATGTGGAAATGCCGGAAGATCGGCGACCAATGCTTTGAATGCCTTTTCTATCGTTCCCAATCGTTTTTATCCGACCTATTCAGTCGCGGGATTCCCTTCCGTATCGAAAAGCCGAAATGGTTGAAGGATCGTTTTCTCCGGCGGATAGAACGTTTCGGGCGTTTTGCCTCTGTCGCGCACGGACAAGCGTCACCGAAGGAAGACTATTGGCAAAAGGAAGAAAAGGAGGCATCTATGCACCGTGTTCAATTGAACCAAATCGAGTTCGGGCCCTCCTGGCTCAGCTACGCGGGGGCGACTTACGGGGTCTTAAAGGCGTTGGGTTACTGGGACGAACCCATTCATCACTTTATCGGGAAAACCGGAATCGGGTTTCATTTCGTCATACAAGACCGCGTCGGGGCGAGCGGCCCCACTGTTTATGACTGGGGCAGCCGGCATTATGAATGGCTGGATCGCGTCGGCGTGGCGAACCGGCAGTTCAACCTTTACTATCAACGGGACCTGAATACCTTCTCCCTCGCGCAAAAAAGCGCTGTCACCGAGATCAAGCGGTCGCTGGAAAAAGGGGTGGGCGTTGTGGTTTGGGCGCCGACGAAGATACTCGAATTCGGTATCATCACCGGGTTTGATGACGAAGACGGCGTCTTTTTCGTCAAAGAGTGCGCGTCCTCTGACCCCGATCCCCTCAAATACGACAATCTGGGATTGTCGGATGTACCCTATCTGTACTATCAGCTCGTCGAAGGCCGGGTATACGTGAGTGAGCCGAAGATGATAATGGAAGCGGTTCGGCGGGGCGTTGCGGAATGGAACCAGGAAACCGCCTACTACCCTTTCTACAATACCGGTCGAAAGGCTTACCTGTCACTCATCAAAGCCTTGGAATCGGAAGCCTACGATTCCTTTGGTTTATCATATTGCCTGAGTGTGTACGCTTGTCTTAAATCCGCATTGTTCCGCTTTCTATCGTCGCTTCCTCCATCTATGAAAAACGGAGGCGGTCTTTCGGAAGCTGGGGAGTATTACCGAGGGGTGATGGCCTGCTTCGAAAAAGCCCGGGATTTGCATCCGTTCACCGGAAGTCAGATGGTGGCGCAACCTCTCTCAAAAGCGACGCTGCGCGCGGTCTTGCAACTGATGCGCGAGGCCTTTTCCGCCGAAGAGGAGGCCATGAGGGTTCTGAAGTCTCTCTGTTAATCGGCCCAACCCGCGGTAGAAGAAATATTCAAGGAGGAATGTTATGCGAATGCCTGTCAAGATCTGCTTATTTTGCCTGATTATGCTGATTTTCTGTTCAGTGGTGTGGGCGCTGCCCGACTATTACACGCTTTGGGTTCCGGTTGACAGCGTGGCGGAAAGCCGATCCCCTTACTGGCCGGCCGCTTCTTCCGATCGGTATGAGCCGTATACCGATCTGACCTGGGATCATCCCCTACGGGTCGCCTTTTCGTCTGATCCCCATTTCGGGAGGCCCGAAAGCAATACGGAGGCGACCAAAGCGATTATCCGCTCAGTCAATGAAGCGGTACCGGCCTTTCACGCGTTTTTCGTGTTAGGGGACATCACCGAGTACGGGTTTGTTGAGGCGCAATGGCAGATCAGCCGGGAGGTCTTCTCTCTATCCACTAAGGTCCCGATCATTCCGCTGATGGGCAATCACGACGACCTGATGAACGGGCGTTCCAAATTCTTGCAATACTTGATTCCCAACGCGACGATGGAGAAGTCGCGGAAGGTTTTATGGCAACGGATCGATCTTGGGCCGGTTCATTTCATCAAATTGAACCTGATGTGGGGGGCCGAGGATTGGGGACCGGATGTCGAAGCGTGGCTCGAAGCGGAACTGGCTTCCATCCCTCGGGACGAATGGGTTATTATTCTGTCGCATTGCTTCTTCTACTCCTCCGGTAGCTACAAATACGGCGTCCCCTGGTTTGACCATCCCGAAACAACGGCCTTGATCGCTCCGATATTGGAAAAATACGCCGCCGACCTTTCGTTTGCCGGTCATAACCATCATATGGAGCTGACGACCCATAACGGAGTCTTCTATATTGTCACGGGAACCTTCGGGGGCGTCTTATCGGAGGCGCCCTTCGAACACCATTCTCCAACTTCTCTCTGGTATCAGAAAGGAACGCACGGGTACACCGACGTGACCGTGTATCCGGATCAGGCGATTGTCGTGTTTAGAGATACCGAAGGCCGCGCGATCAAGCGGTTTATTCTGCCTCAGAATCAAGCCCGATAATGG
>JAAYCF010000026.1 GCA_012744415.1 Thermotogaceae bacterium | reverse complement strand
TGGAATCGGAATGATTTTTTCCGCCTGGATCATCGCGCTTCCGGAGGCGTTGAGGTGAAGATGCCGGGTCTTTCCGGATGTCACATGCTGCCAGCTCTGGATTTCTCCGGCACGATAAAAGGACCAGTTATCCAATTTGTCCGAGAACGCATGGGTGTAAAAATACTGCGTATACGATCCGGCTACCGCAACCCCTATCTGTTGATTGGTATGTTGCGAAATCAATATTTGAAGAACACTCAAAAAATTGGCGTGAGCTCCTTTGGCCACCGCTTCCTGATATAATGCCACCAGTTTTTGATACAAACCTGCTTCCAGAACGCCGGGATCGATACAAACCGGAATACACGCTTTGGCGGTCGCGATCCCGATCTGCTGGACCGGTTGGATGAGATACCAGCATTTTTGTTTTCCGAGGTTCAACGCAAACATACTCGAAACGCACAGGACGAGTACGAGTATACTCACCATAAAAACTCTTTTCATCTTTCCCCTCCCCTTTCTATCTACGCGTGGGAAGTTACCCTTCCCAGAGGTTTCCACTTTCCCGTTCTATTATATCAGACTTTCTCCCCTTTTTCATAGAAAAGAAGTTTTCTATCGGATAATCCTTACGCGTCTGCCGGTTCAGCCAGTCGAATCCTTTTTCCTTCACGAGGACAGAAGGGTAAGGCCGCGAGAAAGCAGGGCTTTTTTATGTTATAATCCGTCATTCGATAACTCTCGCAAAGGGTTTGGAAATTGCGTTCTTGGAGGGATAAAATGGTGAGGGTGCGTTTTGCGCCGAGTCCGACCGGGTTTTTGCATGTCGGTGGCGCCAGGACTGCGTTATTCAATTACTTGTTCGCAAAAAACCAGAATGGTGTCTTCGTGTTGCGGATAGAAGATACGGACCTGGAGCGTTCGACCAAAGAATCCGAACGATCCCTGCTCCGGACCATGAAGTGGTTAGGCCTCGATTGGGACGAAGGGCCCGATGTCGGTGGCCCGAAAGGCCCCTATCGCCAGTCCGAACGATTGGATATCTACCGCCGGATGGCCTACGCGCTCGTAGAAAAAGACAAAGCTTATGAGGCCTACGTCTTGCCCGAAGAGTTGGAGGCGATCCGAGGAAAGATGCTGGAAAACAAGGAATCTCCTCACTATTCCTACGAGATCATCTCCCAATACGATACCCCCGAACGCCGTCAGGAGTTTGCGCGGAAAGGATGGAGCCCCGTCGTCTACTTCAAAATGCCGCAGAAGGAGTATGTTCTGAATGATCGGATCAAAGGACGCGTCGCCTTCAAGGAAGGAACGATCGGCGACTTCGTTATCTTTCGAAGCACCGGCGTCCCGATCTACAATTTCGCCGTTGTCGTGGATGATGCTCTCATGGAGATCACGCACGTCATTCGAGGCGACGACCACCTCTCAAACACCCTTCGCCAACTGGCGCTTTACGAGGCTTATCAGATGCCGTTACCCGAATTCGCTCACGTTTCGATGATACTGGGGCCCGATGGCTCACGACTGAGCAAGCGGCACGGCGCCACCGCCGTCGAAAACTTTCGGGAGATGGGCTACCTGCCCTCAAGCCTCTTAAATTACCTGGCGCTTTTGGGTTGGTCGCATGCGCAGGATAACGAAATCTGCGCTTTAGAAGAAATGATCCGGACTTTTTCTCTGGAGCGGGTGAGTTCGAATCCGGCGATATTCGATGCGGAAAAGTTGCGTTGGGTGAACGGGATGTATATCCGGCAACTGACTCCGGAGGCGATGCTCGAAAACGCCGTTCCTTTCATTACGGAGGCAGGATTTATGGGCCCGGAAAACGTCGATGCGAACAAAAAATGGCTTCTGGAAGCGATGAAGGCCATACAAAACGAAATACACCAATTGGATGAAATCCCAGGTCAGCTATCCCCCTTCTTCACCGATCCGATACCAACGACCGAAACGCTTCGATCTCTGGAGGACGATGGGCTGTCTCCGGCCTTCAAGCTCTTATATGAGCGCTTCGACACCATCAACGCCTGGGAGATCACCGATATCGTTTCAACGATCAAAGCGGTTGTCAAAGAAACAAAAACAAACCCGAAATCCTTTTACCATATGCTTCGGGTAGTTCTGACAGCAAGAGACACGGGCCCCGAGCTCGTGTATATCGTCCATCTTCTGGGACGTAACAAGGTACTCAACCGATTAGGCCGTTTGGGGGTGTAAGATGACGATTAATGGGGCTCATCCCATCGTATTAACCAACACGCAAACTGGAAGAAAAGAACCATTGATACCTGTCAATCCCGGGGAGATCCGCATGTATGTGTGCGGGCCGACCGTTTACAATCTGGTCCATATCGGTAACGCGCGCCCGGCGATCATCTTCGACGCCCTCCGGCGGTACCTTGAATACAGAGGATATCGGGTGTTCTTTGTTCAAAACTTCACCGATATCGATGATAAAATCATACAACGCATGAACCGCGAAGGATGGGATTTCGACACCATCACCGCGACATATATTCGCGAGTATCGAAAGGACATGCAGGCCTTAGGCGTCAGAGAGCCGAACTTCGCGCCCCGCACCTCTTACTTTGTACCGCAGACGATCCGGTTCATACAGGGTTTGATAGAAAAAGGGCATGCCTACGCATCCGACGGAGAGGTGTATTTCAGCGTGCCTTCTTTCGCAGACTACGGGGCGTTGTCTCACCGAAAAGTCGAGGATCTGCAGGCGGGAGCCCGTATCGACGTCGATCCTGACAAAAGACACCCCGCCGATTTCTCCCTGTGGAAAAAAGCCAAACCCGGAGAACCTTCCTGGGATAGCCCCTGGGGATCCGGCAGGCCGGGCTGGCACATTGAGTGTTCCGTCATGGCTTCCGTCTTGTTAGGCGACTCCTTCGATATCCACGCAGGCGGAAACGACCTGATCTTTCCCCATCATGAGAATGAAAAAGCCCAGAGCGAAAGCCTGACGGGAAAACCCCTCGCCAATCTTTGGCTCCACAACGGCATGCTGCAGATGGGCGGTTCGAAGATGGCGAAATCCGTCGGAAATATCATCAAAATCCGAGAAGCGGTTCAGAGATACGGGTCTGACTCTTTGAGGCTCTATATGTACGCAACCCATTATAGAAGCCCGATGGACTACTCCGAAGAGAGAATGGACGAATGGAAACGATCGGGCGCGAAGGTGAAGGCCTTCCTCCGGGAAATCGAAGAAGCTTTGGAAGAGACGACTCTCAAAGCCGCAGACGATTGGTTGCTCGAGAAAAGAGCCGATCTGACAAAGGCTTTAGATGACGATTTCAATACGCCAAAGGCGGTCGCGCTCGTTTATGAAACGGTCAAAGAACTGAGCCCAGTCCGTCAGACTTTGGCGCAACCGGGTGGGGAATCACGTCTACGGCAGGCTTACCATCTTATTAAAAACGAAGTAGGAGATATCCTGGGGCTGTTCGGAGACACGTCGGAAGAGAGCGGTTTGGAAACGCCTGCAGACGACACTTCAGATTTTGACTCTTTAGTCGATTTCCTGGTACGCCTACGCGATCGATACCGTTCGGAAAAAAACTACGAGATGTCTGACGTCCTTCGACTGGAACTGGAAAAATTAAATATAAAACTGATGGATGGGAACGATGGCACCCGCTGGATCCGATCATAAACGGTGTGAAGACGGAGAAATCCTGTTTTTTCAAGGAGAACCCGATAACCGCCTTTATCGGTTAGAAGGAGGGACGATCTTACTCTACATTATGTTTCAGAAACCGAAGATCATCTCGATCGTAAAGGAGTCGCGGTTTTTCGGATTCGCGCCTATCTGTACGGGTTACCACCTCTATAACGCAGAAGTGGTTGGTGCCGCCCGTGTGGAAATCTTCGAATACGATCCCCAAGAACATGCGTTTCAGGACACCTATTATGCCGGGATATTTCACGATCTGAAACAGTTTTGCCGGGAAAAATTGTGGGGAAAACCAGAAACGGAAGAAACGGAGATGTGGCGACTTGTCTCCGATTTGAAAGCGTTCAAGGAATCCTTTCTCGTTCGGTTCTTTCCTTTCCAGACCGTCATCAGTACCTTGAAAACGTGGGTATCAGAAGGAAAGCTCCAACAAGATCAATCAAAAGGCAGTTATCGCTTAGTGGAAGAAAGATAAAAGGAGGAAATGGAATGGCAGTGATCAAACCTTTTCGAGCGGTCAGACCCCCGAAAAACCTTGTAAGTCAAATCGCCTCTAAACCTTACGACGTGATCGACTCGGAAGAAGCGAGAAAAGAGGTTGTCGGAAACCCTTACTCGTTTTTGCATGTGGTGAAATCGGAGGTCGATTGCGATCCGTCCGTTTCGCTCTACGACCCCCTCATTTACGCAAAAGCCCGAGCGAACCTGGAAGCATTTATGGAAAATGGGTATCTCGTTCCCGATCGGGAACCGTCTTTGTTTATCTACCGCCAAACATGGAAAGGCCCTCGATGCCCTTTTCCGGAGGGACAAACGCAAACGGGCGTCTTAGGCGTTTTCTCTTGTGAAGAGTACCAGAAGGGGATCATCAAAAAACACGAATTAACCCGCCGGGACAAAGAGGACGACCGTTTAAACCATATTTTAACGACCAAAGCGCAAACGGGTCTCGTCTTTTTAGCTTATAAGCGACAGGTCCAGTTGGATGTCCTCGTTCAGGAAGTACTCCGATCTGCGCCGGAATACGTTTTCACCGATGAACTCGACGTCGTTCACGAACTCTTCATCGTGAATGCCCCGGAAAAAATCATAGCGTTCCAGCAGGCTTTTGAGAAGTTACCTGAAATGTACATCGCCGATGGCCATCACCGCAGCGCTTCCTCCAGCCGGGTGCAGCAATCTCGCAAAGCGGTGAATCCGAGACATACCGGAGAAGAAGAGTACAACTTTTTTATGGCCGTCGCTTTCCCGGATAATCAATTGAAGATTCTGGACTACAACCGGGTCGTAAAAGATCTGAACGGGCACAGCGAGGAAGCTTTCTTGAGAGCGGTCGAGGCGGATTTTTCTGTTCGAAAAGCGCCGGAGCGCCCCTATAAACCGCTGAAGAAAAGTGAATTCGGTATGTATCTGGGAAACCAATGGTACATCTTGGAAGCGAAGGCGGGCTCTTTTCCCGCCGAGGATGCGGTTAAAAGCTTAGACGTGTCCATTTTGCAGGAAAACCTGCTTCACCCGCTCTTAGGGATAGAAGACCCGAGGACCGATAAACGCATCCATTTCGTCGGTGGCATTCGCGGTCTGAAAGAACTGGAAACCCTTGTCGACTCAGGCGAATGGAAGGTAGCTTTTTCACTCTTCCCCACGAGATTAGAGGACCTGTTTACTGTCGCGGATCAAGGAAAAATCATGCCGCCGAAATCCACGTGGTTCGAACCGAAGTTGAAGAGCGGAATGGTCATACATTTCATCGATTCTTAGAGGGGTCGACCGGAGTTGAAAAATTTTTCAGGGATGGATATAGGCGCGGAATTTACGCGCCTGTATTCCTTTGTAGGGGGCAAAACGGAAGTTTTCGTCGAGGAACCGACAATCCTGCTCTATAATGAATTCGGAGAGTTGAAAGCCTTCGGATCCGAAGCCAAAGAATTTTTAGGTAAAACGCCCCCATTTTATTACTTTCAAAAACCCGTCGACGAGAGTGGCATACACCAGTTTGAACACGCGAACGTGTTTTTCGAGCGTTTCTTGAAAAAAAACGCGGTACTGAAAGGCTGGAGCAAACCCTCGGTGTGCTTTAACTCTCCACTCGGGTCCACGCCCGTCCAAGTGCAAGCCGGCATCGAACTGCTGGAGGATTTGGGTTTCGCGCAGGTCTACACGCTGCCAACACCCGTGGGCGCCGCTTTAGGAACGGATTTGGATCTTCGGGATAAGAGGGGTAACCTGATTGTTATCTTTGGCGCCTCTCATACTGAGATCGCCGTCGTTTCGTTGTTCAAAATCATCTCTGGAAAACATTTGCAGATCGGGCTTCGGAATATCTATCAGCAACTCGTCTTCTTTTTGAGGGAAAACTACGCTTTGGAGATCAGCGAACGTATGGCGGAAGAGCTGGTCGCCGAATACCTGGTGTTGACGGAAGAAAGCGTGCCAAATACGCATTTGCCGTCGGCAAGCGGCAATTCGACCACAACTCCTTCTGATAAAGAATTCTTCGCCGTCGGAATCGACTTGACGACGCACCTGCCAAAAAAGGTCAAGCTGAAAAGAGCCGCGTTGCTCGCCATCGCGCAGCCTTTTCTCGATAAGCTGATTCTCTCCCTTCAAGAGGTCTTTGAAACGGTCGGCCCGGAGATCGTGAAAGACATCCTGGAACGCGGCGTAATCTTTGCCGGCGGGGGGGCTTACCTGAAAGGATTTACCGCCTACTTCGAGAAAAAAACCACGATGCGGCTATTGATACCCGAAAACCCTTCCCAGTGCATCGCAAGAGGAAATTGGACCTATTTAAACGCCCTCGCCCGAAAAGAATTACCCGAAAACCTGTTTCCGAAAGAGAGGTGAGGATACTTCGGAATGACCGTCCCAAAGGCCCTCTTTTTTTTGATTCTATTGGGCATCCTCGTCGGGTTTGCCGCATTTCAAAACCTGCCTTTCTCGATTTTTGTGAAAACCGCGGTTCTGAACGCGACTGTTCCCCTCTACCCGATTCGTGACACTCTCGATATTCATTTGGATAGACTATTCGGAAAGAATCGTCCGGTACAGTCACAGATGGATTTTCCAGCCTTGCCTCAATTGAAAGGTCTTCACCAAACCGTAGACAGCATGTTCAAAACCGAATTCGAAGACCTACTCAGTTCCGTCGAAAATTTACAGAAGCTGAAAATCGGAGGGTTGTATCCCATCGTCTTCCTTTTGCGAACGATGGGTACGGGGAACCAGGAAACCTGGATGCTATATACTGAAGAAGCGGTTCCAGGAAACGCTTTCGTGGTCTCTATCCGAGAAGGGGTTTTGATCGGCCGGGTCCACGAGGTCAACGGGAATATTCTCACCGTGATCCCGCTGTGGAATCAGGCGTTTTCAACGCAAGTGCGTGTTTTATCGGCCGATCAGCAAACACGCGACCTGGCTTACCTGGAGGACGGGAAACTGCTTAACTTCAACCCCTCATTCCCTTTCCAACCAGGGGACGAAGTCTATCTGTCCGATTATGAACCGGGCGGATATGCGCTCCAGCGATACGGCTGGAATCTGCTGGGGACGGTGGGGGCGCTCTTGAATGAAGACATCGTCGAGTATTACGAGATCAGATATCTGTTTCAACGTGAACGCTTTCAAGATGAACGGTATTTTTTAATCGTCTCTTGAAGGATGTTTCCTTACGCAGCCACTTAAAAAGGGGTGAACGATGAAAACCACGAGGATCATAAAAGGCAGATACGCCGACAGTATCACGCTCATGTTGATCGCGGAAGAACTGAAAAGGCAATCCGGTGTCTCAGATGCGGTGATGAATATGGCCACACCCGCCAATATCAGCATTATGCGCGACGGAGGATTTCAAATTAGTCCGGAAAGCTTCGCGGCGGATGATTTGATTATCGGAATCGACGCGGATCCTGAAAACGGCGCTTCCCTTCTGAATCAAGCGGAAGAATGGCTTTCCGCGCCGCCTTGGAAAAAATCTGAGCGCGCCGAAAATATCGATTCCCCACCTGAACCCTTTTCTGACGCCAATCTCGCGATTGTGTCCGTAACTGGAAAGTACGCCGCAGTCGAAGCCTATAAAAGCCTGGAAAAAGGCCTGAACGTAATGCTTTTCTCCGACAATGTCACCAAAGCGGAAGAGATTTCACTGAAACGGCAAGCCCATTCCAGAGGCCTTCTCGTGATGGGCCCCGACTGCGGTACCGCCGTTATAAACGGAGTCGGATTGGGTTTCGCCAATCGTGGAAAGACAGGAGTCGTGGGGATTGTGGGCGCCAGCGGCACCGGGATCCAAGAAACCTATACGCTTCTCCAGAAACGGGGTATTGGCATCCTTCACGCAATCGGAACCGGAGGAAGGGACATCAAGGATGAGGTGGGTGGCATCACCTTTTTAGACGGACTTCAAATCTTATGGGAAGACCCGCGGGTTTCGATCATCGTCTGCGTCTCGAAACCGCTGTCTGATACGATGAAAGAAAAGATCGGGTCGACAGTTGCGCGTTTGGATAAAAAGTATGGCCAGAAACCCGTCGTGTATTGCTACGCCGGCGACAAACGAAGAGAACACGAGGCTGGAAGATATTACTGCACGGGATTTGAGGAGACAGCGCGGACGGTCGAGGCGCTTGTCAAAAAGACGCCCGTCAATACTGTATTGGCGCAAATGGCCGAAGAAAGGCGCATTCTTTTGGAAAAATGCGCTGAAATTCTCAGTATTCGCGGGACTCCAAGGCCAATCTTACGCGGATTCTATACAGGGGGGACGCTTTGTTACGAAGCGCAAAGCGTTTTGTCCGAAATCATTCCCGATGTGTACAGCAATGCCCCTTTAGACCCGAAACACGTCGTAGCGGACGCTTTAAACCCGGAGGGGCATTGTTTGATCGATTACGGAGAAGACGCCTTTACGCAAGGACGGT